>JAYSCE010000255.1:1283-6293 GCA_041915035.1 Xanthobacter sp. | reverse complement strand
GGGGCGGGGGTCTTTCAACTCGTTCCGCGTCGCCACCCCCTGCACCGCATGGTGTTGGTGCCCGGACGTGGGGGCGCCCCCGCGCCACTGCTTCTGGTTGAGCGCCTCCGTACCCTTGCCGATGAGGATCATGAAGACGGGGATGAACGGCGCGGTCGCGAGCAGAATAAGGCCGGAGACCCAATCGAACGGGAATACCGCCACCAGCACCGCGACAGGCAGCATGACCGCCAGCACGGAGGCTGGAATGTAGCGCGAATAATAGGGCTCGACGGCCCGCACGCCCTCCGCCAATGCCGCCACCAGTTCGCCGGTGCGGGCCTCGGCGAGCCCCACCGGGCCGATGGCCTCCACCCGGTCCAGGAGCCGGGCGCGCAAGGCGCGCAGCACCATCGCGGCAGCGGCGAACCCGAAATGCTCGCTTGCCCACACCGCGCCGAAGCGCATCAGGATGGCACCGACGAGGAGGGCGAGATCAAGCGCGTGAGACGAGAGTGCCTCGTGGCGGAACAATACCGCATCGATGATGCGGGCGACGAGATAGGCCTGCGCGATGACGAGGAGGCCGGTTGCCGCCGATGCCGCGAGAGATCGGCCGAGGTCCGCCCGCGCCGTGCCGCGAAAGCCCGACAGGAAAGCGGAGAGGCGCTTGCGATCCGTTGCGATGCGTCCCTCCCCTCGTTCGCGCGGCCGGTGGCGGGCCCCTGCCTTGCGGCAGAGGGAGATACCACACGCACCGGGCGGCCACACTGCGATGAAGGCGCTCAGCCCGGGGCCGGCAGCCATGCGGCAAGCGATAGGCGGACGCTGGCGCTCAGTCTTCCGCGTTCGCCCGCGCGGCGAGACCTTGATGGAGCAGGTCCACCACCTCCTGAGGCAGGTTCAGGGCGAGGGCCGCCGCGTGGCCCTCTTCGGACATCTTGCCCCATGTCTTGGCGAGGATGCCGGCCACCTTCTCCGGCTCCGGGCGATGTTTGGCGAGGAAGGCATCTAACTCGTGGGTGAGGAAGACGAGCACCGCCACGTCCTCCAGAACCTGCATGTCCGGGTCCTGCTTCAGCCGGTCCTTGCGGACGATCTTGCCGACGCGTTCTGCGAATGCGGCCTCGAAACCGAGGCCGCCCAGAATCTCAACGATGCGCCGCTCATGGATGTTCTTCAGCTCCGTGCGCCATCGGAAATAGCCGGCCTTGCCCGCCGGATAGGTCTCGCGCGGGATGGTGAAGCGCTCAACATGCTGGCCGCGCGCCGCGATCTTCAGCGCATCGGAGGCATCGGGCCTGAAGCGGGCCAGCGCCTGCGTCATGCGCTGCCCGTAAAGCACCGCCGCCGGCACGCTCCGGCCGTCCAGCTCGACGCGGGCGGGATCGGCCCCATTGGCCGCGTCGATGGCGGCGTAGGCCTTCTCCAGCAGGACGAAGGAAATCGCGTCGCTCGTCATCGGGGCTCCTGTAAAAAAACCGGCGGCTTCGCTCCTGCGGCCATCATGGCTGCGGACGCACGCCTGTCTAGCGCAGGCGCAGCCGGGCCCAGCGCCACAGCGCCCGCGCGCGGCGCTTCAGCTCGGCGAGCCTCAACCATTCGGACACCGAACGATGCACCGACGCGGCAGTCTCGATGACATAGGACATCCAGCGCACAGTCATCAGCTGCGTCTTACCGGCGGTGAAAATGCGCTCGATGAGAACGAAACTCACCAGATGCGCCAGCAGGAACAGGAACGTGCCGGTGCGCACATGTCCGTTGGCGATGTGGATGAGCGCAAGGAACTTCACCGGCTCCACCACGCCGTAGGGCACCGCAATGAGCACGAGCACCGCATAGGCCGGCAACCCGCCCACCCACGCCTCGAACTTCTGCACCAGCTTCAGCGCAGCGAGCCAATCGAGCAGCGGACGGTAGAGCGGACGGACCAGCTCATCGAGCAGGATGACGATGCCCACCACCAGCCGGAACGCGAGGCGCAGAACGGCGACCAGCGGATTGCGACGGCGGGACGGACGGGGCGGGACAGGGGATTCGACCATGCCCCGATGATGCCGGGTAAATCGCGCTGGCGATATGTGCCGCTACGGAATGGCGGTGACAGATACGGAGCGGTTCAGGCCAGCTCGGCGGCCGGAATCCACTCGGGCTCGTAGGGCTCAATCGTTCCGATTTCTACGGCCCTCTCCAAGGCATCGAGGCAGCCCGGCAAATTGGCGATATCGAACCGCACGAGATCCGTCAGCGAGAAACGCCACCAGCGCAGACGCTCAAGGCGGACAATCGTTTCCGGATCGAACCGATAGCGCACGATCTGCGCCGGATTGCCTGCGACGATGGCATAGGCCGGAACGTCGCGCGTGATGCACGAGAGCGCCCCGATCACCGCGCCGTTGCCGATGGTGACACCGGAGCGGACGAAGGCATCCTGCCCGATCCAGACGTCATGGCCGATCTTCACCGGCTTCACGCTGTTGGCAAACCAGTGACGCTCAGGAGCATCTGTGCCGGAAACAAAACGATCCCAACCATAAAGCGTCGGATTTTCAAAACTCGAACTGGTCGAAAGCCGGGCGATATCGTGCTCATTGGCGCCCAGCGTGACGCCTGGCGCGATCGAACAGTATCGGCCCACTTCCACCCAGCAGGCATGTCCGGCGGCATGCAGCATGGAAAAGGCACCGAAGCGGGACGGAAACTCGCTCCGAATGTGCTTGGTCACCAGACAGGGTGGCTCAAACGCCAACCCCGCATGTGCGTTCGACGCATCGACGTTGACTTGCACGGCCGCGCTCACCGCGCGCCCCTCACCCGACCGCTCCACTCTTCGGGCCGGGACAGAAAAGGCGCCGGGTCGTTCATCGAATCTCCTTCCCAGGACATATTTTCCGAGCTGGTGAGCAAGGCTTGACGGGAAAATACGAGAACTGGACCGAGGCCGCAACCAACGCTGCGGACAGGCGTTTGCTGTCGGCCGCGATTGGCTCCCTATCGCACGGACGGCCGGCTATCGGGGCCGCGGCGGCGGGAGCCACCGGCGCGGGTTTGGGCGGGGGCCGCCGTCGACTGGCGGGGGATGAGGGTGGGTGCGGCGATGCGCAGGCGATCGGCGCGCGTCGATGCCCCCCGTGTCAGCAGGTCAAGCGCATCGGCGGCGATCTGATCGAAGGGCACGCGCACCGAGGTGAGCGGGGTCGGCAGGCGGCTGACGATGGGAATGTCGTTATAGCCCACGATCGAAACGTCGCCGGGCACCGAGAGGCCCAGCCGGGCGAGCGTCGAGAGCGCGCCGATGGCGGTATTGTCGTTCACCGCGAAGAGCGCGGTGGGCGGCTCGGCCGCGCTCATCAGCCGCTCGGCCGCGTCCGCTCCCGAATCGATGCCGAAGGTGGATTCGACGACCAGCGCCGGGTCCTCCGCCATGCGGGCCTCAGCGATCGCCTGCCGGTATCCCTCCACACGCCCCCGGCTGCTGGAGGCATAGGCGGGGCCCGCGATGAGGCCGATGCGGCGGTGCCCGAGATCGATCAGGTGTCGCGTAGCGAGATATCCGCCAAGCCGGTCGTCGCCCACCGAGGCGAGGCTGCGCCCGTCGCTGCGCAGCGCGAGCACATAGGGTACGCCCCGGTCGGCGAGTTCCTGCGCAAAGTCATCGCCTTCGCGGGCGGTGGACAAGACGAGGCCGTCGACGCCCCGCTGGAGCAGGGTCTGCGCGGCCCTGCGGTCGGCACGCGGCTCGTCGTCGGTGGTGGCCACGATGGCGAACTGCCCGGTGCGGGCACAGGCCCGGGCCAGCGCCTCGTAGAGCATGGCCATCACGGTATCGGTGAGCCGCGGAACGATGACGCCGATGGTGTTCGTCTGGCCGCGCCTGAGGCTCGCGGCGGACACGTCGCGCACGTAGCCGAGGCTTTCCGCCACCTGCCGCACCCGCCGGGCGGTCGCATTCTCTGAGCGCGGCAGGCGCTCGTCGAGGATGCGCGACACGGTGGATTTCGAGACACCCGCCGCGGCCGCGACATCGAGGATGGTCACGCGCCCGTGCCGCTCGTGCGGTTCGTCATCGGTCAACGGCTTGTGTCCTTCGATCTGCGGCCAGTTATCACGTTCGCGTCGGCATCACGTTAGCGATTGACAGGAGACGGGCACAAGCGCAATTATGGGAACGTTCCCGCTAACGATCCAACAAAAGCTGCGGGTCGGAGGAAGCGGGACCAGATTTTCTGATCTGACGATCCCAAGGAAGGAACTGGAACCATGGCTATCGACTGGAAGGGCCTGAACCCCGCCCCCGTCACCCTCTTCAAGGACAACGGCGACGTCGACTTCGACGGCAACGCGCGCCTCGCCAAGTGGCTGGCCGCCATTCCCGGCGTGAAGAGCCTCGTCATCCTCGGCCATGCCGGCGAGGGCACCTTCCTGACCTTCGAGGAGCAGATCGAGCTCATCCGCGTCTACAAGGACGCGACCCCGCTCCCCGTCATCGCCGGCATCACCGGTGAAGGCACCAAGGTCGCCGAGATCGAGGCCAAGAAGAAGTTCGACGCCGGCGCGAGCGGCGCGCTCGTGTACCCGAACCATGGCTGGCTGCGCTTCGGCTACCAGAAGGGCGCTCCGCAGGACCGCTACAAGGCCATCGCCCAGTCCGGCCTCGAGTGCATCCTGTTCCAGTATCCGGCCGTGACCAAGGCCAATTACGACCTCGAAACCCAGCTCGAGATCGCCGCCATTCCGGGCGTGACCGCCACCAAGAACGGCGTGCGCGACATGAAGCGCTGGTACAATGAGATCCCGGCGCTCAAGAAGGCTTTCCCGAACCTCGCCATCATGTCCTGCCACGACGAGTGGCTGCTGCCCACCATGTTCGATGTGGACGGCCTGCTGGTCGGCTATGGCAACATGGCGCCCGAGCTGCTCATCGAATACCTCAAGGCCGGCAAGGCGCAGGACTACACCCTCGCCCGCAAGTATCACGAGCAGCTCCTGCCCGTGACCCGCGCCGTCTATCACCGCGGCTCGCACATG
>JAYSCE010000255.1:0-1273 GCA_041915035.1 Xanthobacter sp. | reverse complement strand
AGGCACCGTCGCCCTCAAGCATGCGCTGCGCGCCCGTGGCCTGATCGACAACGTGAACATCCGCGAGCCCCTGAAGCCCCTCGGCGAGGCGGCCGATGCCGAAATCCGCGCGGCGGTGAAGGCCTCGGGTCTCACCGTGGTCGCCGACGCCCTCGCGGCCTGATCTCTGACATTTCCGGAGGCGGCCCGCGCCGCCTCCGCGCCCTTTCGGGTGAGAAGCGCGTGCCGGCTCCGGGCCGGCATGCCTTATCTCCGGGTGCGCCTCTGGCCTCCGGCAAAAAGAAAAATCAAGATCATCCCTGGAGGAAACCCCAATGCTCATGCAGACGCCGCCGCACCTGGCTGCCGGCGGAACACCCGATTTGCGCAGCGATGCCGAGCGGCAAGCCGACATCAGCGCCCGCCTTGAGCGGCTCCCGATCACCCGACGCGTGTTCTGGACCCGTAACATCATTGGTGCCGCCACCTTTTTCGACGGCTATACCGTCATCGCCATCGCCTATGCGATGCCGGTGCTGGTGCGCGAGTGGGGTCTCAAGCCCGAGCAGACGGGCATGATCCTCTCCATGGGCTACCTCGGGCAGCTCATCGGTGCAGTCTTCTTCGGCTGGCTGGCCGAGCGCATCGGCCGCCTCAGCGTCCTGCTGTTCACCATCCTGCTGTTCGTCAGCATGGACGTCGCCTGCCTGTTCGCCTGGGGCGCGGCCTCCATGATGGCCTTCCGCTTCATCCAGGGCATCGGCACCGGCGGCGAGGTGCCCGTGGCGAGCGCCTATATCAACGAATACATCGGCTCGAAGGGGCGCGGCCGCTTCTTCCTGCTCTATGAGGTGATGTTCCTGTTCGGCCTCGTGGGTGCAGGCCTCATCGCCCGTGCGCTGGTACCGGTCTATGGCTGGCAGGCCATGTTCATCGTCGGGCTCGTGCCGGCGGCCATCCTGATCCCGCTGCGCTTCTTCATGAAGGAATCGCCGCGCTGGCTGGCCGCCAAGGGCCGCTATGCCGAGGCCGACAAGATCGTATCGGGACTGGAGCGCAGCGCCATCGCCCAAGGCCATGTGCTGGCCGCGCCGCAGCCGGTGGCCATCAAGGCGGTCGAGCGCTCGAGTGTGCGCGAATTGTTCTCCGGCATCTATCGCCGGCGCACGCTGACCATCTGGTCCATGTGGTTCTGCTCGTATCTGGTGGCCAACGGGATGATCGCCTGGCTGCCCACCCTCTACCGGCAGACCTTCAACCTGCCGCTGGAGACGGCGCTGCTCTACGGCCTGCT
>JAYSCE010000254.1:0-6295 GCA_041915035.1 Xanthobacter sp. | reverse complement strand
CGTTGCGGCCCTTGGGACCGAGGGTGACCTTCACGGCGTTGGCGAGGATGTCGACACCGCGCAGCAGCTTCTCGCGCGCGTCGGAGGAGAATTTCACTTCTTTGGCAGCCATCACGGCCTCCTTATGATTCTGTTTCGCTCAGAAGGTGCAAACGCTCACTTGGCGATGACGCCGAGGATGTCGCTTTCCTTCATGATGAGCAGGTCCTGGCCGTCGATCTTGACCTCGGTGCCGGACCACTTGCCGAACAGCACGCGGTCGCCGGCCTTCACGTCGAGGGGGACGAGCTTGCCGCTCTCGTCACGGGCACCGGCGCCCACCGCGATCACCTCGCCCTCCTGGGGCTTTTCCTTGGCGGTGTCGGGGATGATGATGCCGCCGGCGGTCTTCTGCTCGGCTTCGATGCGCTTGACGACCACGCGGTCGTGCAGAGGACGGAAGGACATGGGTCGTTACCTCTTTCGGGGGAGCGCGAGCCTTGGCCCGCCGTTCTGGCACTCCCGGATGAAGAGTGCCAAGCTCGCCGCGGAGATAAGGGCGCGTCCGCCGGACGTCAAGGCGCGCTGCAGCAATCGAGGAGCTAGCAAAGCGGTAACGAGCCGTGGGATAAGCTCATGCAGAGCTGGGGCTTGACCGGCGGACGGGGCCGATGCGGACAGCATCGACGCCGACGGCGCAAGCCTTTATGGTCAGGCGACTGCCTGGGTGGTCGCATTCTTGTTCCAGGCGGCGGGAGGCCTCGGAAAGCACATGACGAAGATGGTTGCGGGATCCAAGTCTGCTTTCGGGCGGTCGGCTTTGGGGCGGTTTGCTTTCGGAAGGCCGCGCGCCGCGCTGGCCGGTGCCGCCCTCACGGTGCTGGCCCTCGGCCTCGCCGGCTGCGAGACCACCCCCTCCGCGCCGCCGCCGGCCGCGCGCCCGGTCTATACCAGCCCGATCCCGCCCGACCGCCTCGTCGGCCGCTGGGGCCTCGCCGCCTATCACCGGCCGGATGACGCCACCCGTACCGAGGCGCAGGCCAAGGCCTCCTGCGGCAACAATCCCTATGTCATTACCGCCGGCACCAATGGCGGCGTGATGATGTACCTCGCCGACGACAACAAGCTGACCGAGCTGGTCTCCAAGCAGGTGGGCAATGGCCCGGTCTATATCGGCCCGCCCGACGACCCGGCGGGCGGCGAGCGCGACCGTCAGGTGGTGCGCTTCGACGGCAATATCCTGGTGCTGCGGTTCGTCGATCCGGAAGTGGCCAAGCGCTACGGCACCATGGTCTACGTGCGCTGCTCGTGACGGGGAGGGGCTTCGCGCCCCTCACTCCGGCTGAGGCTCACCGCCCGAGGCGGCAAGAACCCCAGAAGCTCACCGCCCGAAGGCGGTGAGCATGGCGGACCCCCGGTTGGTGGGGTCGAACACATGCAGGCCCAGTTCCTCGGCCAGTTCCCGGAAAGCGGCGATGCCGCGCACGGAATTGCCCCGCCCATCGAGCCGGGGTGAATAAGTGGCAATGCCGAGCTGGCGGTTGACCACGCCCAGAATGCCGCCGCCCACCCCGCTCTTGGCTGGCACGCCCACGTCGAAGGCCCAGTTGCCGGCGAAATTGTACATCCCGCAGGTGAACATCACGGCGAGCGTGGCGCGCACCGCATCCACCGCGAACACGGTGGTGCGCGTGAGCGGGTCCTCGCCGATATTGGCCAGCGTCGCCCCCATGCGGGCGAGGTCGCCGGCCGTTACCAGGATGGAGCACTGGCGGAAATAGAGGTCCAGCGTCGCGTCCACGTCGGCGGTGAGCGCCCCGGCGCTGGTGAGCAGGTGGGCGATGCCGCGGTTGCGATGGGCCGTCTCGGCCTCGGAGCGGAACACCGCCTCATCCACCACGAGCCGCCGACCGGCCGCGGCGGAAAAGCGATCCAGCACGAAGTCCAGCGCCGCGTCGCCGAGATGCTCCACGAGCAGGCCGGAAACGGTGATGGCCCCGGCATTCACCATGGGGTTGAAGGGCCGATTGGTATCGGCATCGAAGACGATGGCGTTGAAGGCATCACCGGAGGGCTCCACACCGACGCGGGAGAGCACCTTTTCGCGGCCGGCCACCTCAAGGGCGAGACAGAAGGCAAATGCCTTCGAAATCGACTGGATGGTGAACGCCACGTCGGCATCGCCCACCGAGACCACCTCTCCCTCCACCGACACGGCGGCGATGCCGAAGCCGTCCGGGTCCACCAGGGCCAGCTCGGGAATGTAGTCGGCGAGGGCGCCGGAGGTATCGCCGCGGCTGCGCTCGAAGGTGTGGCGCACCACCGTCTCCAGCCCGTAGCCGGGAGCCGCGTGAGCAGGACCCGAATCCATCATCATCCCCCTTGCCGACCGGCGGCGCCGGCCTCACCCCGGCTTTAGCACAAGGCGTGCCACGGCCCGGGTGGGCGGTCGGGGGCAGGGACGGTGCATGACCGGAAGAGGAAACGGGAACGAGGAAGGACGGGCCGCGACTGCGCGCGGCCGCCCTTACTCCGCCCGCTGCGGCCGGGCCATCAGCGCCTCGATGGCGCCGTCGATGCCGAGGCGGCCGGCCAGCACGGCGTCCACGGCGGCACTGACGGGCACGTCCACGCCCTTCGCCGCCGCCATCTCCACCAGCACGCTGGCGGTAAAAGCGCCTTCCGCCAGCTTGCCCGCCACGGCCTCGCCCGCTCCCAGCGCGCGGCCGAAGGCGAAGTTGCGCGATTGCGGGCCGGAGGTGGTGAGGATGAGGTCGCCGAGCCCCGAGAGGCCGGTGATGGTCTCCGGCCGCGCACCATAGGCGGCGCCGAAGCGCATCAGCTCGGCAAAGCCCCGCGCCACCAGCGCGGCGGCGGCACTCGCCCCCAGCCTGCGCCCGGCGACGATGCCGGCGGCAATGGCCAGCACGTTCTTCGCCGCCCCGCCGATCTCGGCACCGCGCACGTCGGTGGAGTGGTAGAGCCGGAGCGTGGAGGAGCCCAGCGCCTGCGCGAGGTCCTTCGCCAGCGCGCCGTCCCGCGCCGCCAGCGTCACCGCTGTGGGCAGGCCGGCCGCGACATCGCTGGCGAAGCTGGGGCCGGAGAGCACGGCGGGCCGGGCGCCGGGCAGGGCCTCGGCGATCACCTCGCTCATGAAGGCGCGGGTGCCGCGCTCGATGCCCTTGGCGCAGGAGATGACGGGCATTTCCGCCGGCACGCGGGTGCCGAGATGCCCCAGCGCCTCCCGGCAGGCCTGCGCCGGCACCACCAGCAGCACGGCGTCGCACTCGGCCACACGGTCGAGGTCGGAGACCGGCGAGACGGCTGGGTCGAGCGCGATACCCGGCAGATCGGCCCGGTTCTCCCGCGCCGCCGCCATGTCGGCCATGGCTGTGGCATCGCGGCCCCACAGTACCACCTTGCGCCCGGCGCGGGCGGCGGCATTGGCGAGCGCGGTGCCCCAGGCGCCGGCGCCCATCACGCCGATGCGGCGAAAGCTTTTACCCGACACCGCTCAGGCCCGCGCCGAGGCCGAGGCGGCGGCCGCCGGATCGAGCGGCCAGCGGGCGCGCGGGCTCACGTCGAGCCGGTCGCGGATGCCACGGGCGAGGCGCTCGGCTCCGGCCCAGGCGATCATGGCGCCGTTGTCGGTGCACAGCACCGGGGCGGGCATGGCGAAGCGGGTGTTCAGCTCGGCCGCCACCTTGGCGAGGCTCTCGCGGATCATGCCGTTGGCGGCGACGCCGCCGGCCACCACCAGAGCGGTGGGCCCGCGTCCCAGCCGGTCGCGGAAGGCGCGGGCGCCAGCGCGCACGCGGTCGGCGATCACCTCCACCACGGCCGCCTGGAAGCTGGCGCAGAGGTCGGCCACGTCCTCGTCGGAGAGGGGAGCGAGGCGGTCCGCCTCCAGCCGCACGGCGGTCTTGAGGCCGGAGAGGGAGAAATCGGGCTCGCGCCGGCCCAGAAGCGGGCGCGGGAAGGCGAAGCGCGCGGAATAGCCGTGCCTGGCCTGCTCCTCCACCTGCGGGCCGCCCGGATAGGGCAGGCTCAGCATTTTCGCCACCTTGTCGAAGGCCTCGCCCACCGCGTCATCCAGCGTGGTGCCGAGACGGGTGTATTTGCCCACATCCTCGATGGCGAGAAGCTGGGTGTGGCCGCCCGAGACGAGGAGCAGCAGATAGGGGAAGGCGACGCCATCGGTGAGGCGGGCGGTGAGGGCGTGGGCTTCCAGATGGTTCACCGCCACCAGCGGCTTCTTGGCCGCGAGCGCGATGGCCTTGGCGGTGGTG
Source organism: Xanthobacter sp. (assembly GCA_041915035.1). Taxonomy (GTDB): domain Bacteria; phylum Pseudomonadota; class Alphaproteobacteria; order Rhizobiales; family Xanthobacteraceae; genus Xanthobacter. The sequence continues at coordinate 2,027 of JAYSCE010000254.1, read as the reverse complement.
AGGCCCACGATGACCCCGCCGATGAGGCCGGGGCCGGCCGCCGCCGCGATGCCCGAAAGTTCGGAATAGTCCACGCCCGCCTGCCGCATGGCCTCGGCGATCACGTGGTCCAGCACCTCCACATGGGCGCGGGCCGCGATCTCCGGCACCACGCCGCCATAGGGCGAATGGATTTCCACCTGCGAGCGGATGACGTTGGAGCGGATGTCGGATGCGCCCGAGGGCGAGCGCGTCACCACCGCGGCCGACGTCTCGTCGCACGTGGTCTCGATGCCGAGCACCATGAGATCGGGCAAACCGTGTTCCTCCAGAGCCTTGCGCGCCGCCATTGCGCTGCGCCGCAACGCCGCCTATCCCGTTTCGAATCCCTCGCGCATTCTACGCATCCCTGAACGAGAATACGAAATTGGAAGAAATGTCCGGCGGAAATCCTCCTGTGCTGGCTCCTATCTTGCGCATCGGCACCCGTGGCAGCCCGCTCGCTCTGTGGCAGGCCCATGCGGTGCAGGCGGCGCTGGCCGCGGCGTTGAACGTCGCGCCGGAACGGGTCGCCATCGAGGTCATCCGCACCACCGGCGATCAGATCCAGGACCGGGCATTGTCCGAGGCCGGCGGCAAGGGGCTCTTCACCAAGGAGCTTGAGGAGGCGCTGCTGGACGGCCGCGTGGACCTCGCCGTGCATTCCGCCAAGGACGTGGCGACCTACCTGCCCGAGGGCCTGCACCTCGCCGGCTACCTGCCGCGCGCCGACGTGCGCGATGCTTTGATCCTGAAATCCGGTGCCGGCCTCGCCGATTTGCCGGCAGGCGCGCGGGTCGGCACGGCCTCGCTCCGCCGCGAGGCGCAATTGCGGCGCCTGCGGCCGGACCTCAAGGTCGAGCTGCTGCGCGGCAACGTGCATACCCGCCTCGCACGGGTGAGGGATGGGGATTTCGACGGCACCCTCCTCGCCCTCGCCGGCCTCACGCGGCTCGGCCTTGCCGAGGTGGCGAGCGCGGTGCTGGCGACATCGGAATTCCTGCCGGCCGTGGGGCAGGGGGCCGTGGCCATCGAGTGTCGGGTGAATGACCCCGCCACCAATGCCGCCATCGCCGCCATCGCCTGCCGCGACACCGGCATCGCGCTCGCCGCCGAGCGCGCGTTCCTGACCGCCCTCGACGGCTCCTGCCGCACCCCCATCGCCGGCCTCGCCAGGGTGGAGGGCGATCAGGTGCGCCTCTCCGGCCTCGTCATGACACCCGATGGGGCGGATGCGGCGGAAGCCTCCGGCGCGGCCCCCATTGCGGATGCCGCCGCGCTGGGCACGGCGCTCGGCACCGAGCTGCGCGCCAGCGCGCCGGCCAAGGCGCTCGGGCTCTAGACCTTTCCGGCGCGGCCTCCCCGCGTCGGCCGTTGTTCTGCCCCGTTCTTCCGTTCGATTGTTTTGCCCATGCTTGTTCTCGTCACCCGGCCGCTGCCCGCGGCGAACCAGACCGCCAAGCGCCTTCGTGCGCTGGGGCATGATGTGACCGTCGATCCCATGCTGAGGATCGCCCCCACCACGACACCGTTGCCACAGGGGCCGTTCGATGCGGTGGCCTTTACCTCCATCAACGGGGTGACGGCCTTTGGCGCCCATCCGGACGGCAAGCGCTTCCTCCATTTGCCGGCCTTCGCGGTGGGTCCGCGCACGGCCAAGGAGGCCCGCGCCATCGGCTTTGCGAGCGTCACCGATTGCGACGGCGATGCCTCGGCGCTGGCCGGGCGCATCGGGGCGGTGCTCCCGTCCGGCGCGCGGGTGCTGAACCCGGCGGGGGAGGACCGCGCCGCCGATCTCGCCGGCCTGCTCGCCGCCCCCGGCATTTCGCTGGATCTCGCCATCGTCTACGCGGCCGAACCGGCGGATGCCCTGTCGGAGGAGGCGCGCGCGGCGCTGGCGAGCGGAACCGTGACGGCGGCGCTGCACTTCTCCCAGCGGACGGTGAATACCCTGCTGCGGTGCGTTGCCGCCGCCGGGCTTAACGACGCGTGGACCGGTGTGCGCGAAC
>JAYSCE010000253.1:3270-6389 GCA_041915035.1 Xanthobacter sp. | reverse complement strand
CGAGAATGTCGTGCGCGGCGAGCTCCTTGCCGAGCGATTTCGTCAGCGCGATCAGGCCGGCCTTGGAGGCCGAATAATGCGCGGCGTTCGGATTGCCTTCCTTGCCGGCGATGGAGGCGACGTTGACGATGCGTCCCCAGCCGTTCGCCAGCAGGTGCGGCACCACCGCCTTGGAGGTGAGGAAGGGGCCGACGAGGTTCACGTCGATCACCCGCCGCCACACATCGGTGGCCAGTTCCCACGTCTTGCCGTTGCCGCCGGTGATGCCGGCATTGTTGACGAGGATGTCGATCTTGCCGTGCTTCGCCGCGACGCTCGCAGCCGCAGCGGTGACGGAGGCTTCGTCGGTCAGTTCCACCGTCTCGGTGGAGACGACACCGAGCTTGCCGAGTTCAGCCCCGGCCTCCGCGAGGCGGGCGGCGTCGATGTCCCAAAGCGACACCTCCGCGCCCGATGCCAGCATGCGCTGGGCGGTGGCATAGCCGATGCCGCGCGCGCCACCGGTGATGATGGCCACGCGGCCCTTGAGATCGATATTGGTCATGTCGCTGTTCCTCAGCCCTGCACGGTGGTCTGGCGCTGTTCGCCGAGGCCCTGGATGCCGAGGCGCATGGTCTGGCCCGGCGTGAGATAGAGCGGGGGCTTCTGGCCGAGGCCGACGCCGGGCGGCGTGCCGGTGGAGATGACATCTCCCGGCTGCAGGCTCATGAACTGGCTGATGTAGCTCACGAGATGGGCCACGCCGAAGATCATCGTGCGGGTGGAGCCGTCCTGGAAGCGCTTGCCGTCCACCTCCAACCACATGTGGAGATCCTGCGGGTCGGCCACCTCGTCGGCGGTGACGAGCCAAGGGCCCATGGGGCCGAAGGTGTCGCAGCCCTTGCCCTTGTCCCACTGGCCGCCGCGCTCGATCTGGAATTCGCGCTCGGACACGTCGTTGATCACGCAGTAGCCGGCGACATGGGAGAGGGCATCCTCTTCGCTCACGTATTTGGCCGGCTTGCCGATGACGATGCCCAGCTCCACTTCCCAGTCGGTCTTCTTCGAGCCGCGGGGGATTTCAACGTCGTCATTGGGGCCGACGATGGCGCTGGTGGCCTTCATGAACAGAACCGGCTCGGACGGCACGGGCAGACCGCTCTCGGCCGCATGATCGGAATAGTTGAGGCCGACGCAGACGAGCTTGCCCACGGACCCGACGCAGGCGCCGATGCGGGGATTGCCTTCCACCAGCGGAAGGCTCGCCGGGTCGATGGCCTTCAGGCGGTCCAGGCTTTCGGGAAGGAGGGCGGTGCCGGCAATGTCCGGGACGATGCCGGTGAGGTCGCGCAGGCGGCCTTCAGCATCGATGAGGCCGGGGCGCTCCTGCCCCGCCGCGCCATGGCGAACGAGCTTCATGTGTTTCCTCCCATCGGTCCGCCGTTCGTCCGTTATGGGCCGGACCGGTTCGAGCCAATTCGGGCGGACGCTAGCCGACTGCGCGATAACGGGATAATGAGAAAATCTGTTCAGCCAATTCCATCAGGTTATCGCGATGCGCGACCTCGGACCTGCCGCCCTTCTCTCGCGCCTGCGCTTCAAGCAATTGCGCCTCGTGGACGTTCTTGGACGCACGGGAAATCTTCGCCGCACGGCGGCAGAACTGAACATGACGCAGCCGGCGGCCACGAAGATCCTCCAGGATTTTGAGGACACGCTAGGGGTGAAGCTGTTCGAGCGCACGCCGCGCGCGATGCTCGCCACCGAGATCGGCACCCATGTGGTGGACTATGCCCGCCGGGCTCTGACGGATGGCGAGCGCTTCGCCGGTGCCCTCGCCAATCTCAAGCGCGGCGGATATGGCGCACTCGCGCTTGGGGCCATCATGGCAACCGCGTCCGACCTTCTGCCCCGCGCCATCGCCGAACTGAAGCGCCAGCGGCCGCTCATGACCATCCAGGTGCTCGCGACCACCTCCGATCAGTTGATCGCGGCGCTCGGACGGGGCGAGCTGGATCTCGTCATAGGTCGGCTGCCCACCAGCGAGGACCGGGCGAAGTTCGATTTCGAGCCGCTGTCCATGGAGGATCTGTGGGCGTTCGCGGCGGCTTCGCATCCGCTGGCCGGGCGGCCCCATCTCCACCTCGCCGACATGGGCGATCTGCCCTGGGTGCTCCAGCCGGCCCCGAGCCCCATGCGGCGGCTCATCGACACCGCGTTTGCCGCCGCTGGCCTCAGGACGCTCGACAATCTCGTGGAGACCTCCTCCATCTTCGCCACGCTCAATCTGGTGCGGCACGCCGGCATGGTTTCCATGCTGCCGAGCACCATTGTTGCGCAGGAAGTGGCGAGCGGGGGTTTTGTCCGCCTGCCGCTGGAGGTGAAAGGGGAGCTGGAGCCCTACGGCATCGTTACGCGAAAGGGCGTGAAGATGACGCCGAACGCGGCCGAATTCCTCGCCATCCTGAAGGTGCTCGTCGCGGGGAAGGAGCGGGAAGACACCAATCCCGGTCGCCCAGGTCGTATGCCCCGGCCTCGGGCTCATCTCCTTTCCCGTCAGCGTAACCCCAGCAAAAATGACCGTACGTGAACCTCCACGCGCTCAGGAAAGACCTGGGTGCCATGGACCCGCACTGGATGGACGCCGGCGAGGGCACGGCAGCCCGGCCCTTCAGTCCGCCACGGTCTGCAGATAGGAGGGGACGGGGATCGGCTTGCCCTTGGCGGTGATCTCGAAACGGCCGAGCCACCGTTCGACAGCGTCCCTGAGATGGGCTTCAAGCGCCTTCGCGGCCTGTTCCGGCTGGGCATCCAGCAGCAGGTCGATGATGCCGATGTGCTCGTCCAAGGCCGCCACGATCAGCCGGATGGGAATACCCAGGAATGGATCGAAGAGGTGACGGGTGGGGCCGAACAGCAGGTGCGTGCGCTTCAGGGCGCGCATGATCTCCGGGTTCTCGCAATAGCCGAGCAGCGTGATGTGAAGGTCGGTTTCCGCCTCATCGAAGCGCGTGCTGCTAATGGGCGTCTGGGCGCGGGTGGCGACGATGCGGGCGCGCATGTCCGCGAGCACGGTGGCAGGCACGTGAGGGGCCGCCTGACGCAGGGCAGCCGGCTCCAGTAGGCAGCTCATCTCGTAG
>JAYSCE010000253.1:519-3260 GCA_041915035.1 Xanthobacter sp. | reverse complement strand
CGGATGCGGTCCGGTGTCATCTGCTCGGCGATCCAGTGGCCGGCGTGATCCTTGGCGATGAGGCCAACGCCGTGCATCCGCGCCAGCAGGTCCCGCGTCACCGTCCGGCTGACGCCGAAATGCTCGGCCAGGCGCAGCTCGTTCAGACGCACCGAGCCGAAAAGGGTGCGTACGAACAATTCCTGCTCGACCTCCTGATACATGCGCTCCCACTGCCGGGGCGCCGACATGTTCACCGGATCGAGCACCGCCGTGTCGGAGGCTTCGCCGCCGGGAACCCGGTAGCCGCGCCCTTCGAGGGGTTCCACCACCCCGTCCTCACGCAGCCGCTCCAGCGCCTGGCGCGCCGGGGAGCGGCTGATGCCGAAAGCACGGACCACCTCCGCCTCCAGCAGGCGCTCGCCGGGACGGATCTGGCCGGCGGCGATCATCTCGCGGAGCTGGAGATAGGTCCGATCCTGTAGGGATCCGCCCGCCGCGGCGTCAGCGTCCTTGCCGGCTTTTTCCACCCCCATGGCCTGCTCCGTTCTTCCGGTCCCGCGCGGCATCGTTCGCGCCTATCGGCAGCGACACAGCGATGCAAGAGGCCCGCACCCTTGACAGGGCCTGTCGCATGGCATCTAACATAAAACGTACTTTGAATCCAAAGTACGTTTTTGACCACGCCTCAGGACAGCCAGAGTGATCTTCCCGGACGCGCCCATCACCTGCGTCGAGGACCTGCGCCGGCTAGCCGCGCGCCGGGTGCCGCGCATGTTCTACGATTACGTGGATTGCGGCTCCTGGACCGGTGCGACCTATCGGGCGAATGAAGAAGACCTTGCCGCCATTCGCCTGCGCCAGCGGGTCGGCATCGACATATCCCGGCGCAATCTCTCCAGCCGCATGCTGGGCGAGGATGTCGCCATGCCGGTGGCGCTCGCCCCCACCGGTCTTGCCGGGATGCAGTGGGCGGACGGGGAGATCCTCGCCGCGCGCGCTGCCGAGCGCTTCGGCGTACCGTTCACCCTATCCACCGTCAGCGTTTGCTCCATCGAGGATGTCGCCGCGCACACCTCGCGCCCCTTCTGGTTCCAGCTCTATCTGATGAAGGACAGGGCCTTCATGGAACGGCTCGTCGCCCGCGCCCATGACGCAGGCTGCTCGGCGCTGGTGCTGACCATGGATTTGCCGGTGCAGGGCCAGCGCCATCTCGACATCAAGAACGGGCTCTCGACGCCGCCGCGCCCGACGCTGCGCAATCTCGTCAACCTCGCCACCAAGCCGCGCTGGTGCCTGAACATGGCGCGGACGCAGCGGCGCACCTTCCGCAACATCGTGGGTCACGTGGAGGGGGTGAGCGATGCCTCCTCCCTGGCTCACTGGGTGTCCGAGCAGTTCGATCAGACGCTCAGCTGGGAGCACGTGCGGTGGCTGCGGCGCCTGTGGGACCGCAAGCTCATCGTGAAGGGCATCATGGACCCCGAGGATGCCCGGGCGGCTGCCCGCGCGGGGGTGGACGCCATCGTCGTGTCCAACCACGGCGGCCGCCAGCTCGACGGAGCACCGTCCAGCATTTCCGCGCTGCCGGCCATCGCCGAGGCCGTGGGCGCCCGCACCGAGGTGCTGTTCGATGGCGGTGTCCGCTCCGGGCAGGACGTGTTGAAGGCGCTGGCCCTCGGCGCTAGCGGCGTGCTCATCGGCCGGGCGTTTCTCTACGGCCTCGGGGCCATGGGCGAGGCGGGAGTGACGCGCTGCCTCGAGCTCATCCGCCGCGAACTGGACCTCACAATGGCCCTCTGCGGCATCACCGACGCGGCCGACGCCGCGCGCGCATTGCTGGAAGCGCCCACTCATCGCGAACCCGCCGCGCGCCTGGCGGCACCCGTCTGACCGATCTGCCCCGCGCGCCGGGGCCCGCGACCACAGGAGACGACTGATGTTCGGCAAGTATCAGATGCACCCCGGCAGCGGGGTCAACCCGCCTTACTCCCCGGCCTACCCCGTGGAGTGGGAATGCGCCTTGCGCACGCTGGAGGTGATGACACGCGTCGATCCCGCGAAGACGCGGGCGCTGCTCGCGGACACGCCGTTCGAGCTGGTGAACGACCGCGTCGCCTTCCGCTTCATGGCCTCGCCGGGCCACACCCTGTCGCTCCACCAGGGCCGCATGTTCGACCTGATGGTGACGGTGGCGGTGCGCTACGAGGACCTGTTCACCCAGACGCACATCTACATGTACTGCTCCGACCCCATGGGCATCGCGGCCGGCCGCGAGCTGTTCGGATACACGAAGAAGGACTGCACCTATCGCTTCGACGAGGCCGAGACCGGCGCCATCGAAAGCGCGGTGATCCGGCGCGGTGTGCCGCTCGCGGAGGTGTCGTTCACGCCGGACCCGCAGGCTCCCATCGTGCGGCTCGTGGACGGCGCTGAGCAGCCCGGCGGCGAGATCCATGTGCGTCGTCTGCCGCACCCCGAGCGGCTGGAAACGGCCTATGCCGACGTCGTCTACCGCCGCACACCCATCGCCTATTCCGCGCCTGTCGCCGGCCGCGCGGTCATGAACCTGCACGCGAGTGCCTTCGATCCGCTGACCGAGCTGGAGCCGGAAGTCCTCTCCGCGCAGTTCATGGTCTCCGACGTGTACGGCGGCGGTTTTGCGGTGGAGGACCGGCGTCTGCTCAAGCGGCTCATTCCCTGAGCCGCCACCAGAACAAGAACGAAGGGAGGACTACCATGACCCGCAAGACAGACGAGAC
>JAYSCE010000253.1:0-509 GCA_041915035.1 Xanthobacter sp. | reverse complement strand
CGCCCGGCTCCGGCGCCCGCCAACGCTCTCCCGCCGAGCCATGGTGGCCGCCGGCGCGCTGATGCTGGCGATGCCGGGCCTCGCCCTCGCGCAGGACCAGAAGACGATCAAGATCGGCGTGCTCACCGACATGTCCAGCCTCTACGCGGACGTGACCGGCAAGGGCTCGGTGGTGGCGACCCAGATGGCGGTGGAGGACTTCAACGCCGCCGGCAAGCCGCTCAAGGTGGAGGTGATCGCGGCTGACCACCAGAACAAGGCGGACGTGGCGGCCGGCATCGCCCGCAAGTGGTTCGACACCGAGGGTGTCGACATGATCGTGGACGTGCCGAACTCGGCCGTCGCGCTCGCCGTGGCCGCCATCGCCCGCGAGAAGAACAAGGTTATGATCGCCTCCGGTCCCTCCTCCTCGGACCTCACCGGAAAGGCGTGCTCGCCTAATACGGTGCACTGGACCTACGACACCTACGCCCTGGCCACCGGCGCGGCCACCGCGGTGGTGGAATCCG
>JAYSCE010000252.1:0-6401 GCA_041915035.1 Xanthobacter sp. | reverse complement strand
AATTGCCGCCGCTCACCGTGCCGGGCGGATCGGAGAACTGGCCGCCGCGGCCGTTCTGCGCCACCTCGGCCCCCTTCTTCCAGTCACCGAGGACGCTGCCCTGCGGATATTTCACCGTCTTGGCCTCGCGGGCCATGATGGCCTCCGCCTGCTTGGCGGACGGCTGGTTGCGGGTGACCGAGCAGATTTCCATGGTCTCGTCGGGCACGAGCCGCGCGGCCCAGCCGTCGGGGAGCTTGGTGAAGCTCTCCTTCACCACCCTGTCCACCACGGCGGGCGGGGCAGGGGGGATCTGCTGGGCGAGCGCGATTCCGGGGGCGACCTGCGGGAGAAGAAGCGCCGCGGCGATGATGATTTTTTTCATGGCTCTTCCTCCCCTCAGCGCTTGATGGACGGCACGTTCAGCTCGCCCCCGGCCGCCTGCGCCTGCAGGAAGACGGTGAGCGCGGTGACGGCTTCGGACGCATAGTCGGGCGGAGGCATCCGCATCTGGCGATAGCAGTCCCACAGCCGGTGCTGCATGGTCCGGAGCGAACTCTGGGAGACGCGGTAGGTGGGCCAGGAGGCCATGGTGAGCTGGGCGTCCTTGCCCGGCTTGTCGAGCTGCGGCAGGCCCTGGAGCCGGATGCGCTTGCCCGGATCGCCGTGGCAGGTGGAACAGGAGAAGTCGTTGATGGACGAGCGCCGATAGAACAGCGCCTCGCCGATGGCATAGGCCTCCTTTTCCTTCGGATCAGCCAGCGGAATGTTGATCTTCATGCCGTTGGACTTGTTGGCGATGAAGGCGACGAGATCCTCCATGTCCGAGCCGCGGCCGGGTCCGGAGAAGGGCTTGGCCATGATGGGCTTGATGTCCACGCCCTGGATCTTGTCCATGCACCACAAGAGGCGCTGTTCGAGGTCCATCACCTTGCCGGCGTCGGCGAAATAGCGCGGCAAAGCGGCATAGGCGCCTTCCAGCTTGCCCGGCCCCTGGCCGAGGTCGCAGGCCTCCAGCGAGACGTTCTTGGTGCCGCGCGGATCGGCCCAGATGGCCTCGCCGCGATCCACGGCGAGGTAGCCGGGATTGGCCATGGGATCGTTGATCATGGCGCGGTAGCGCTCGATCTCCTTCTCGCTCGCATCGTCCTGCGCGCGGGCCGTGACGAGGGGTGAGAGCGCCAGAGCAAGGGCGCACAGGCATGTGAGAAGCGTGGCTTTGGGTCGCATGTATCCTCCCCAGCGAGACGTCCGCGGCGTGGGGCCTTCTGCGTGAAGCCCTTGAGCCGCGGCGATCCACTTGCGACGCTCCATCCCTCATAGATGGATGCGATCGGCGGATAGGAGCTACTTTACATTCAAAAAATTCGATATCACAATATGTGAAATTGATCCCCGGCGACCACCGCTGTCACGGGGACGAAATTCAGCAAGAACAACGCCAAAAGCCGGCGCTCGATCGCCGGTCGTGCCAGGAGGAAACGCATGCCGCTCCACCCCGACGCCACCCTTGCGCCCGCGCACGGCCTCCCGACACGCCGAGGCGCGCTGAAGCTCGCGGGCCTCGCCGCGTTCGCGGCCGTGCTGGCCCCGCGCATGGCGCTCGCCACCGAGGCGCAGGTGGCGGACGAAATGAAGAAGCTGTTCGCCGGCAAGGCCATGGGCGAGGGCAAGATCAAGCTCGACATGCCCGAGATCGCCGAGAACGGCCTCGTCGTGCCCATCAACATCGATGTGGAAAGCCCGATGACCGAGGCGGACTTCGTGAAGTCCGTCCATGTCTTTGCCGACGGCAATCCGCTGCCGCAGGTAGTGACCTATCACTTCACCCCCGAGAGCGGAAAAGCCTCCGCCTCTACCCGCATGCGCCTCGCGCAGACCCAGAACGTCATCGCCGTGGCGGAGATGTCCAGCGGACAGCTTTATTCGGCCAAGGTGCAGGTGAAGGTCACCATCGGCGGCTGCGGCGGCTGATCCGACAGTCGAATCGCTGATCGAATACAGAAAAGAACAGAACAGGCGCGCGCCAGAGCGCCGCCGAGCAGAAACCGGAGGAAACCCATGGCCCTCAAGTCCCAGCCGCGCGTGCGCGTGCCTGCCCAGGCCAAGGCGGGCGAGATCATCGAGATCAAGACCCTGATTTCGCACGAGATGGAAAGCGGCCAGCGCAAGGACGCCGCCGGCAAGACCGTGCCGCGCGACATCATCAACACCTTCCAGGCCGCGTTCAACGGCAAGCCCTTCTTCACCGCGGAGTGGTTCACCTCCATTTCGGCGAACCCCTACCAGTCCTTCTTCTTCAAGGCGAAGGAGAGCGGCGAGTTCACCTTCACCTGGAAGGATGACGGCGGCGCCGAGCAGAAGGCCACCGCGAAGCTCACCGTCGCCTGAGGCGGCGCCCTTCGCATTGTTCCGTTGTCGGTGGAGGTGCCATCGGATCGCTGATCCGGTGGGCGCTCCCGCCATGACCTGAGAAAGCGTGGCCCTCATGATCTCAAGGCGCGATTTTCTGTCCGCCGGAACGGCCCTCGCCGGCCTCTTCGCCGCCTCCGGCACGGGGCTGGCGCAGGCGGTCGGCGCGCAGGCGCTGAGCCAGGCGGATTTGCTGAAGTTCGGCAATGCCGGCACCTTCACCATCCTGCACATCACCGACATCCACGCCCAGCTCGTGCCGCTCTATTTCCGCGAGCCCTCCACCAATCTCGGCGTGGGCGAGGCGCGGGGCGTGCCGCCGCACCTCACCGATGCAGCATTCCTCAAGTATTTCGGCCTGAAGGCCGGCACCCGCGACGCCTATTCCCTCACCTCGGAAGATTTCACCCAGCTCGCCCACACCTATGGGCGCATGGGCGGGGTGGACCGCATCGCCACTCTGGTGAAGGCCATCCGGGCCGAGCGCGGCGCGGACAAGCTGCTGCTGCTCGATGGCGGAGACGGGCTCCAGGGCTCCTGGTCCTCGCTGAAGACGCAGGGCGAGGACATGGTGAAGGTGTTCTCCGCCCTGGGCACGGACGCCATGGTCGGGCACTGGGAATTCACCTACGGCGCCGACCGTGTCACCGAGATCAAGGAGAAGGCGCCCTTCGCCTTCCTCGCCCAGAACGTGCGCTCCGCCGAATGGCAGGAGCCGGTGTTCGACGCGGCGAAGACCTTCGAGAAGGGCGGCGCGAAGGTCGCCGTCATCGGCCAGGCCTTCCCCCGCACCCCCATCTCCAACCCGCGCTGGATGATCCCGGACTGGGAGTTCGGCATCCGCGAGGAGGACATGCAGAAGCAGGTGGACGCTGCCCGCGCTGGCGGTGCCGATGCGGTGGTGGTGCTTTCCCACAACGGCTTCGACGTGGACCGCAAGATGGCGTCCCGCGTCTCCGGCATCGACGTGATCCTCACCGCCCACACCCACGATGCCATGCCGCGTGTGGTGGAGGTGGGCAAGACACTGCTGGTGGCCACCGGTTCCCACGGCAAGTTCGTGTCCCGCCTCGATCTGGATGTGAAGGACAAGAAGGTCACCGGCTATCGCTTCCAGCTCATCCCGGTGTTCTCGGACGTCATCACGCCGGACCCGGAGATGGCGAAGCTCGTGGCGGACATCCGCGCGCCCTACGCCAAGGATCTCTCCCGCGAACTCGGCCGCGCCGACAGCCTTCTCTACCGACGCGGCAATTTCAACGGCACGTTCGACGACATGATCTGTGATGCGATCATGAAGGAGCGCGACGCGGAAATTGCCCTCTCCCCCGGCTTCCGCTGGGGCGGAACGCTGCTGCCGGGAGATCCCATCACCTTCGATGCCGTGGCCAACGCCACCGCCATCACCTATCCCGCCTGCTACCGCAACACCATGACCGGCAAGCAGCTGAAGGACGTGCTGGAGGACGTGGCCGACAACATCTTCAATCCCGATCCTTATTTTCAGGGCGGCGGCGACATGGTGCGCGTCGGCGGGGTGGGCTACGCCATCGACGTGTCGAAGGGCTCCGGGCAGCGCATCTCCGACCTCACCTTCCTCAAGACCGGCAAGCCGCTGGAGGCGGACAAGGCCTATACGGTCGCCGGCTGGGCCTCCATCGCCCAGAATGTGGAAGGCCCGCCGGTGTGGGAATTGGTGGAGCGCTACGTGACCGACACGAAGTCCGTGAAGATCGCCCCCAACGCCTCGGTGAAGGTGACGGGCGCATGAGGCGCAACGCCCCTCCGGCACACGATTCCAATCAAAATATTCAAAACTACGAATAAGAGAATATCAGGGAGGACGCCATGTCCGACACCAGTCTGCCCCCGACGGAACGCGCGATCGTCGCGAAACCGTCGCTCTCCCGCAGGCGCTTCCTCAACCTCGCCGGGATCGGCGCTGGCGCCGTTGCCGCCGGAGGAGGTTCCGCCCTTGCTGCTCCGGCCGCCGGCGCGCCCGATCCCAACATCGTGCCGGTGCCCGACTGGACCAAGACCCTGGGCGCGCCGGTCAACGAGAACCCCTATGGCAAGCCCTCGGTGTTCGAGAAGGACGTGGTGCGCCGGGAGGTGACGTGGCTCACCGCCAGTTCGCAGAGCTCGGTCAGCTTCACTCCGCTCTATGCGCTCGACAGCGTCATCACGCCCAATGGCCTGTGCTTCGTGCGGCACCATGGCGGGCAGGCGGAGATCGACCCGGACAAGTACCGGCTGATGATCCACGGCATGGTGGACAAGCCCCTCGTCTTCACGCTGGAAGACCTGAAGCGCATGCCGGGCCGGGTGAACCGCGCCTACTTCCTCGAATGCGCGGCCAATTCCGGCATGGAGTGGCGCGGGGCGCAGCTCAATGGCTGCCAGTTCACCCACGGCATGATCCATAATCTCTTCTACACCGGCGTGCCTTTGAAGACGCTGCTGGACATGGCGGGCGTCAACCCCAAGGGCAAATGGGTGCTGGCCGAGGGCGCGGACGCGGCGGTGATGACCCGCTCCATCCCGCTCGAAAAGGCGATGAACGACTGCCTCGTCGCCTTCGGCATGAATGGCGAGGCGCTCCGGCCCGAGCAGGGCTATCCGGTGCGGCTCGTGGTGCCGGGCTGGGAAGGCAACATGTGGGTCAAGTGGCTGCGCCGCCTCAAGATCGGCGACCAGCCCTGGCAGCAGCGCGAGGAGACGTCGAAGTACACCGACCTTCTCGCCGATGGCCGTTCCCGCCGCTTCACCTTCGTGATGGATGCGAAATCCGTGGTGACGAGCCCGAGCCCGCAGGCGCCCCTGAAGCACAAGGGGCCGAACGTGCTCTCCGGCATCGCCTGGTCGGGGCGTGGCACCATCTCGCGGGTGGATGTCTCGCTGGACGGCGGGCGCAACTGGACCACGGCGCGCATCGACGGGCCGGCGCTGCCCATGTCCATGACGCGCTTCTATCTCGATTTCGACTGGGCCGGGCAGGAGCTGATGGTGCAGTCCCGCGCCATGGACGACACCGGCTATGTGCAGCCCACCAAGCAGGAGCTGCGGGCCATCCGCGGCACCAATTCCATCTACCACAACAACGGCATCCAGACGTGGCTGGTGCGCTCCAACGGGGAGACGGAAAATGTGGAAGTCGGCTGAGAGGCTGCTTGCCGCCACCCTTCTCGCCGGTGGGCTTGCCGTCGCTGGCGTCGCCGTGGCGGAGCAGCCTGCCGGAAAGCCCACGGCGAAAGCGGACAAGCCCGGCACCGACAAGGCCCGGCAGGCGGTGAACGTGGCGGCTCCCGCCGCGACGGCCCCGGCCGCCGCCAAGGCCATCGCCCTCGGCCGTCCCGCTTTGCCGGAGGAGATCGCCGCCTGGAACATCGACGTGCGCGCCGATGGCGAGGGCCTGCCGCCGGGCAAGGGCTCGGTGAAGGAGGGCGAGGAGCTGTTCCTGCAGAATTGCGCCCAGTGCCATGGCGAGTTCGGCGAGGGCGCGGGTCGCTGGCCGGTGCTGGCCGGCGGGCGCGGCACGCTGAAGTCGGAGCGGCCGGAAAAGACCATCGGCTCCTTCTGGCCCTATGCCTCCACGGTCTACGATTACGTGCATCGGGCCATGCCCTTCGGCAGCAACCTGTCGCTGACGCCGGACCAGACCTACGCCATCGTTGCGTATCTTCTGAACCTCAACGATCTCGTTCCCGAAGACTATGTGCTCTCGAAAGAGAATTTCCCGAAGGTGGACCTGCCCAATGAGGCAAATTTCTACGACGACGACCGGGAGACCTCGGAAAAAGCCTTCTGGAAGAAGAACCCCTGCATGAAGGACTGCAGCGGCGAGGTCCATGTGACCGCCCGGGCGCAGATCCTCAACGTGACGCCGGACGGCGATCCGCCCAAAGGGAATCTGGAGTGAGCAATCCGGAGTGAGACGTGGCCCCCCCCCCCCCCGGGGGGGCCCGGGCGGGCGGGGGGGGCCGTGCGGGGGACACGCCGCGCCCCCCCGC
>JAYSCE010000251.1:3794-6417 GCA_041915035.1 Xanthobacter sp. | reverse complement strand
GTTGGGATCGAGGCCGCGCGTAATCTTGTGCTCTCCCCCCTGGGATATTTTGTTTTTTATGCTGTTGAAATTGCCCGTGCCGGCCGGGGGGTGGGACCCGGACGCGGGGGGGCTTGGGGGGCGCGTGTTCTGCCGCGCCCCGCCCGCTCTGACCAGGACGAGGGGAACTAGCCCTGGTAGCGGATCTCGTAGGAGCCGCCCGGCTGGTAGGGCGCGCCGTAGACGGCGGCTTCGCGCCGGTAGGGCTTGGGCTCCTGCGGGTTCGCCTCTTCGATCTCGCGGGCAAGACGCTGCCCATCGAAGGTGGCATCGGCGATGAGCTTGGGCGCCCAGGCGTCGCCGATCACGTACACGCCCTTGATGCCGCGGGCGTCCCACTCGCCGGAGCGCGCCTTGAGGGCCCGGAACAGGGCATCCTCGGAGCGGCGGGCGGTAACCAGCACAAGGGTGTCATACTCGTGCCAGGCGTGGGTGGTGTTGGCGCTGCGCGGCATCTTGCCGGGGCCGGTATAGACGCGCTTATGCCCGTCGCCCCACAGGTTGTAGAGCTCGATCCGCCCGTCTTCCACGCGGCTCGCCCAGGTGCTGGAGAGCACGTTGATGTGCAGCTCATGCAGCATGCGGTGCATGTTCGGCGCTTCGAGCGTGAAGTGCATGTAGCGGCCGAGTTCCACGCCCGACGCCACCGTCACCTGATGCCCTGCCTCCGCCAGCTTCTGCGCGAGGCTCGGCGCCATGTAATAGGGGTCAGCATTGAGGATCATCACCCGCTTGCCGATGGGCTTGGTGCCGAGGATCACGTCCTCCGGGGTGAGCACATTGGCGCGCGGCGTGCCTTCCAGGCCCGGGATGGGCGCGTGGGTGAGGCAGTTGGTGCCGTCCGTGACCCAATGGGCGCCGGTGGCGATCACCACCTTGTCGGCACCGTAGGAGAGCACGTCCTCCACGGAGAGCTTCTTGCCGCCGAGGGCGATCTGGCTGTCGCGGTTGCGCTTCACCAGCTTGTTCAGCTGCACTTCGCGATAGTCTCGGTGATAGCTCCACTCGCCAAGGCCAGGCAGGGTGGCCACCTCGTTCACATAGCCGCCGACCTTCTCGGCGCTGTCCACGAGATGAACCACATAGCCGCGCTCCATGAGCACGCGGGCGCACTCGGAGCCGGAGGGGCCGGCGCCCACCACCAGGATGGCATCGTCCGAGCCCTTCTTGGGGAAGCGCTCCGGATGCCAGCCGCGGCGGAATTCCTCGCCGGCGGTGGCGTTCTGGGTGCAGATCATGGGCGGGCCGCCGATCTCCCAGCGGGAGATGCAGACGTTGCAGCCGATGCAGGTGCGGATGTCGTCGAGCCGCCCGTCGCGGATCTTCTCCGGCAGGAAGGGATCGGCGATGGAGGGCCGCGCGGCGCCGATCACGTCCAGCTCGCCGTTGCGGATGACCTCGACCATCTTCTCCGGATCGGTGAAGCGGCCGACGCCCAGCACGACCTTCTTGGAGGCCTGCTTGACGAATTTCTGCCAGGAGAGCTGGTGGCCCTGACGATAGAAACGGGAGGGACCGGCATCCTCGCCCCACTCGGCGATGTCGCCCACGTTCACGTCCCACAGGTCCACGAGATCGTCGGCCAGCTCGACGAACTTGAGGCCGTCGCGCTCCACCTCGATGCCGTCCTCGCCGATCAGCGTGTCGACGGCGAAGCGGGTGGCGATGGCGCATTCGGAGCCCACGGCCGCCTTCATCTGCTCCAGGGTCTCGATCCAGAAGCGGGCGCGGTTCTCGAAGCTGCCGCCGTACTTGTCGGTGCGCTTGTTGTAATACTTGGAGAGGAACTGCAACGGCAGATAGGAGTGCGCGCCGTAGCAATAGATGATGTCGAAGCCGGCATCGCGGGCGCGGCGGGCGGCCTCAACGTAGAAGCCCTGCACACGACGGATGTCGTCGTGGTCCATCTCGTGGCAGTAGGTGAGGGATTCGAACTCGGAAGCGTATTGGCTCGGGCCGCGCGCGGTCTGGCGCGTCTCCATGCACGGGGCGTGGGCGCCGCCGTACCACAGCTCGACGCCCGCTAGCGCGCCATACTTGTGGATTTCCGAGGTCATCGCGGCGAGGTTGCGCACGTCGCCTTCATCCCAGATGCGGGCGGAGACGCGGTGCGTGTCGTCGGATTCCGGATGGATGGAACAGTATTCGGTGTTGAGTGCCGCCCAGCCGCCTTCGGCCTTCAGAGAGCGGTGCGCGGCCTGGAAGCCGGGCTTGTCGGAACCGGCGCCAATGCAGTGCGGCACCTGATAGAAGCGGTTCCGAAGGGTTTTCGGCCCGATTTTGATGGGCTCGAAAAGAATATCGTATTTGCTGACACCCAGCGTTTCGTGCGTCATCTCGACTCCCCGTAAATAATCCGGAAGGCAGGTGTGTGACGACCGGATCTCTTCGCCGAAAAAGACAAGCAGAAGGCTCTGCGCGCACGGATGCGCACATCAATACTTTCGCTTCTCGACGAAGAGCTTGCTTGTCTGTTCCCGGTCGTTTTCTTATTGGGATAAATAAAAACCCCCCCGCCCAGTCTACCGCCAAAATGCCAAAATGCGCAAAAGATTGAATGGGCCCAGCAAAAAAACGCAGGTGG
>JAYSCE010000251.1:0-3784 GCA_041915035.1 Xanthobacter sp. | reverse complement strand
ACGAAGCTCACTCCGAAGAGATCGACGGGTCTGCACGCGCCACGATCTGCCCGGGGGTGCGCCCGCCGCGGCTGCCCTATGTCGTTGGGATTTGTAGGGGTTTGCCCGGACCCGTCAGGTGAACAGCGTCAGCACGCCGGTGTAGCCGTAAAGGTGATGGCGGGCGATCTCGCCGCCGGCGAAGAAGCCGACGAGCGGGATCGGGCCGAGTGCCTCGCGCACCATCTTGAACTCCGCGCTGGGGGCGCCGAAATGTGGACCGCCGCGACCGGAGCAGCTCACATAGAGCGCCCCGCGGGCGCCTCCGGCGGCATCGGCCTGCGCCTTCACCTCGGCGACGATGCGCAGGAGATCGTGTCGCGCGGCCTCCGCGTTGCGCTTGCAGAAGGCGAGCCGGGTGCCGGGCTCCAGCTGCTCCGCCACCACCAGCACACCGGCCTTGCGGCCGACGCCCACGAGGTGGCGCACCTGCGTGTCGGTGCCGAAGCGGCCCGGCGCTGCGCTGGCATCCTCGCCCGGCGAGACGAGACCGGCCAGCGTCTGGCCGAGTTCGAGGCGCAACTTGTCGTCCGGAATATCGGCGGGCAGGCCGAGGTCCTCCATCGCACAGTCGAGGGCGCGTGCGCCATCGAGAGTCACGAGGTAATTGCCCTCGGCGCGGTCGATGGTCCGCTTGGGGCCGATGGGCTGGCAGCCCTGCGTGACGCGGGAGATCACCGGCACCTGTGGCCCGAAGGCGACGCCGGACACGCCGCCGAGCATCACGTCGTCGGCGAACAGCAAAGGCTGGTTGCGCGCGGAGGAGAGGCCGCCGAACAAATAGCCGGTGAGAGTCTGACCAGCCAGAACCTTGAGCCGCTCGGGTAGGTCTGGCGTGCCGCCATCCGCATGGACAAGGGCAGTGAAAGGCTCGAAGCCATCCGCCCCCAGTGGCGCCAGATCGGAGAAGACGCGAAAGCCGTCCGGTGAAATGTCGGCGAGCATGATCGCGATGCCCGGCGCATCGAAATATTCCACGTCGTCCGCCGCCACACCCACGCCGATGGTGCCGACCCAATGCACTGCCGGCAGGCCAGCCTTCAGGGCCTCCATGATGTTGCCCGCAGCTCCGGTGTAGCGGTCGGAGAGGTAGCACCAGCCGAGAGTCGGCGGCGGCTTGTCCGCCAGTTGGGCCTGCAACTGGCTCCAGCAGGAGCCGAGGGCAGCCTGCCAGTCGGTATTGCCGGCGTGGGCGAAGGCGAAAGGGTTCATGGGCGGGTTTCCGCGCAGTGCGTCCGGATGCGGACAAGGATGGGGGGAAACCCCGCCACGGCCGGGGGCGTTTGGCGCGGATGAGGCAACACATTGCGGGGCAGCAAGGTCATTCCATACCCGAAGCAATCGGCGTGCCGTGGTCTTCCGGTCACGCCACGGGCGAGCGCATCTCCTCGCCGAGCTCGGCCTGAACGTCGGATAGGATGCGGCGGAACTCCTCGTCCACCCGTCGCTCGAAGGCAAAGGCGGCATCGGCCTCGAGGCCCGCATCCTCGTGGGCATCGTGGAAGGTCAGCTTCTGGCTGACCGCCTCCACCAGCGCCGGCCGAAGGGTCTCGTCCCGCGCCATCAACTGTAGCGCCAGCACGAGGATCTTGCGGTGGGCCGCCGCGGCGATGTCAAGCTCCAGCGGTGTTCGCGCCGGCAGGCCGTCCGAGGCCGCAGGGTGCGTATCATGCTCATCGGCCATGGCCGTCCTCCGCTCGGTCGCCCCCTTTGGGCAACCCGCCGGGCCGGGCGAGGTTCCCCGATCAGCGCGGGCCGAGCGTGACCATCAGCGCCGTCATGTCGTCGAACTGCGGCGCGGTGTCGGCCCAGCGGATTACCGTGTCGAATATGCCGGCAAGGAACGCTGCGGCGGGAAGGTCGGGCGCGGCTGCGAGGGCGGCCGTCGCGGCGGCTTCCAGCCGCGCCTCGCCGAACGCTTCTTCCGCCGGGTTGAATGCGTCGGTGAGCCCGTCCGAGAACAGGAACAGGCGGTCCCCCGGCGCAAGCGTCACGGTCGCGGCGCGGGTGCGGGCGCCTTCCATCATCGCAAGCGCCGGCCCGGTGGCCGCAGGGCGCTCCACGCCGCCGTCGGTGCGCAGGATCATGCAGTCCGTATGGCCGCAATTGCAGTAGGTGAGGACACCCGTGTCGAGGTCGATGACGCCGCAGAACAGGGTGACGAACATGTCCTCGCCATTGGTGGCGCAGAGCAGGTCGTTCACCCGCGCCACTGCGACGGCAAGGTCGGGCTCGCTCCTCAGCACCATGCGCAGCGCGGTCTGGGTAGCGCTCATGAACAAGGCGGCGGGCGTGCCCTTGCCGGCGACATCGCCCAGCGTCACCACCAGCCGGCGGCCGTCGAGGAGGAAATAATCGTAGAAATCGCCGCCCACGTCCTTGGCCGGGCGCATGGCGGCGAAGATGTCGGCCTTGCCGCCCAGTACCTCCGGCGGGAGTGGCGGGGGCAGCATGGCGCGCTGGATGGCGGCGGCGTTGGCCATTTCCCGCCGCTCCGCCGCCCGGCTCATGATCGCCTCGGCCAGACGGCGGAAGGAGTGGGAGAAATCCACCATCTCCGGCAGTGGATTGCGCAGGTCGTCGAGCAGAGCGAGGTCGAATTCCCGCCGCTCCAGCGCGTTGAGGGCGTTGGCGTAGAAGCCGAAGACCTGATTGAAGGTCTCGAAACGGCGACCGAACTGGCGCATTACCGCGGACAGGAGATCCGGCCGCAGCCGTCCCGCCGCCTCCAATACCTCCGCCGAGAGCCGCACGGCGCGGATGGGGGTGAGGGCATCCACATGGGCGGTGCGGGCGACGCCGGTGAAGGCGGCGATCTCGCCGATCACCGCCGGTGCCTGCAATTGCGCCAGCTGGACGTGCTCATAGGGCGTGTCGATGGTGACGACCGCCGTGCCCTCGAACACCAGGAGGGCGAAGGTGCCGACATCCCCCCGGCAGAGCAGGCGCGTGCCGGGCGCGACCTCCATCCACTCTCCGCGGGCGATCAGGTCAGCCAGCTCCTCCAGCGGAAAGGCGGCGAAATAGGGATGGCGGGCCATTACCTGCGCGGCCGCGAGGACGAGCTGCGCGGTTCCGTCCGAACCGGCCGGATCCGGTACCGTCTGCTGCGATGCTCCTGGTGCCATGGTTCGTGCGCGCCCCTCGCGATGACCCACTATAGCGCAGGCGGGGCGGGACGACCTTACCTCAAACGCGGGAAGGCGCCGGGCCTACCGGATGCGAAGCTGGGCGATGGCCCGCGACAATACCGCGAACAGCACCGCCGTGGACCAGCCGAACAGCAGCATGCCGTTGGCCGCCGTCATCGGCCCGAGGATGCGCCATGGCCGGGCCGGGATGAGGTCGCCGTAGCCCAGCGTCGTAAAATTGACGAAGGCGAAATAGTAGATGTTGTCCGGCTCGGTGGCGCCTGTGAGCGCATAGAGCTGCGCCCACACCATCACCTCTAGAAGGTGGATGACGGTGAGGATCGTGCCCGAGGCCGCCATGACGACGAGGAGGGTCTCGATCTTGCGTCGTCCGGTGAGGTGGCGCGAAGCGAAGCGCACCATCTTGATGACAACGACCGTACCCAAGGCCTGGATCGCGATGGTGATGACGCTGACCAGAAGGCCCGCAGCGAACGCCCCGTCCATCCACATGCCCCTGTCTCTTCCCGTGCCGCGCCTCCGCGCTCCCATGGACTGCCTGATGAACCAGCGCGAGCGCGGCGGCAAGGGGCGGGCGTCACAGGCGCCCGCCT
>JAYSCE010000250.1:0-6423 GCA_041915035.1 Xanthobacter sp. | reverse complement strand
GCAAGCGCCTCCAGCGGCAGACGCAGTTCCACGAAGGCGCCGCCACCCTGCAGGTTGCCGGCCTCGATATTCCCGCCCAGCTTGCGCAGGACATTGATGGTGAGGAACAGGCCCAGCCCCCGCCCCGCCTCTCCCTTGCTGGACTGGAAGGGCTTGCCCAGCTGCGTCAGGGCATCGGGGGCGAAGCCCGGGCCCTTGTCGGTGACGCGAATCACGAGGTCTTCGCCCTCCTCCGCCGCGCGGATGCCGATGCCGGCGGGCGACGCCTCGAGCGCGTTGTCGAGCACATTGAACAGCGCCTGCTGGATCACGCCGTCGCCGGTGATGGCCGCGCCCTTCGACGTCGCGTTGGCATAGTCCAGCGCGGCCGGCCGACGGCTCTTCACCCAGTTCTCCACCATCCCGTCCAGGAAGTCGGACAGCGGGCCGCGCTGCGCCGCTTCGGCCCGCGCCTCGCCGGCGACCATCAGGATATGGGAGACGATGCTTTTGCAGCGGCCGATCTCCGCCTGCATCTCCTGAAGTTCCTCGGCAAAGGCCGGGTCGTCGCGGAAGCGCGGCATGTGCTGCCAGTCGTTCAGGATCACCGAGAGCGTCGCCAGCGGCGTGCCGAGTTCATGGGCGGCGCCGGAGGCGAGGAGGCCGATGCGCACGATGTGCTCCTCCTCCGCCGCGCGCCGCCGGGCCTCGGCGAGGTGGGCATCGCGCCGCCGCAGATTGGAGGTGATGCGGGTCACGAACGCCACCGCGAGCACCGAGGCGAGGAGGAAGCAGAGGAACATGCCCTGCACGTGCAGGTCGAAGAACGTGCGCTCGCCATGGTGATGGGCGCCGCCGTGGCTGCCGAAATCGATTGGCCGGTAGAAGTGGGTCAGCCAGATGAAGGACAGGCTGGTGACCAGCACGATGACCCAGGCCATGGGCGGCGCGAGCAGCACCGCGCCGAGGATCACCTGCAGCAGGAACAGGGAGATGAAGGGGTTGGTCGCGCCGCCGCTGAGATAGAGCTGGAGGGTCAGCGCGGCCACGTCCAGCAGCAGCTCGATGCCGAGCTCGGTCTCAGTGACCTCCGCCGCCCCGATCGCGCGGTGGAGGCTGACGAGGTCGAGGCCGATCAGGAAGAGGACGACAAGCCCCATCTCCGCCAGCGGCAGGGCGATGCCCAGCCACAGATGCACGACGGCGATGGCCACGATCTGCCCGGCCACGGCCAGCCAGCGCAGTGAGATCAGCAGCCTCAGATTGTCGCGCGTGGCGTCGCTCTCGATGGCCGTCACGCTCATGCCGACGTCACTCCCCGGTTGCGGCAGCTTGACCGCAACCACTATCGCCCCGGCGGCCGATCCGGCAACGCGACCTTTCCGCCGTGGGGGAAGGCCGCGCCACGCGCGCCGGGATCATCTCCCCGCCCCGGCGGTGGCCGCCGCCTGACGGCGCGCCTCCTCGGCCTTGCGCATGTAGTCGAGCGTCTTGGCACGGACCATCTCGCGATGCGCGCTCACCGCCGCCTCGCGATAGAGGTGCCGTCCGGCGCCCATCAGCACCACGACCACCAGCATCAGCGAGGCGGCAAGGCCGAACATGCGACCGATGGCGCCATCCGGCCCGCGGATCTCGCGGATCATCACCACGCACAGCGCCAGCGACACGAGGATGGAGACGCCGAACAGGCCGAAGGCGCCGGCCTGCGGCCCGCTCGTCTGCGGCAGGGTGAAGAGGGCAACCGGGCCGACAAGGAACTGGGCCATGGTGGGCCAGAACGCCCAGCGGTAGCCGAGGCGGATCAGCTCGGCCCGGCTGAAGCCGGTGTCGGCGATCTCCGCCTCGCTCCGCCGGCGGAACAGCCACACGAGGAACAGCCCCACCATGGCCGGGCACGCCAGCACGAAATGGGCATAGCGCGGCAGCACGTTGGGCAAGGCGAGGGCAGAGAGGAAGCCGTGCACCGTTCCCCATTTCTCGGGAAACAACATCAGATTGATGTTGGTGAGGAAGATCAGGGGGATGAACAGGAAGAGCAGGCACGCCACGCCGGAAATGGCGAGGTGCAGGGCCTTCATCCGCTCCATGCGATGCCAGAGATATTTGTGGATGTAAGTGAGCACGAAGGCGATCACCACCAGCGGGATGATGGACACCCACAGCGCACCGGTGAGCGCGTTCGCGGTGTAGAAATAGACCGTATAGAGCGTGTTGATCGCCAGCAGTGGTCCCACCCCCAGCACCACCGCGATGCTCTTGTTGGCGGTGATGGTGGAGGCGATCTCATAGGCGAGGCGGTCGTAGCGCTTCTGCCTCAGCCCGCGCACTTCATAGATGAAGGACAGCAAGGCCCCGCCCACCATGAAGTTCACGAAGGCGATGTGCATGAGGAAGAAGACGATCAGCACCAGGACCAGCACCGGTTCCGGGGCCGGCATGGGCAAGGGGATGTCATTGGGAACGGGAACGTTGGGGTTCATCGCGTGCCGGTCTCCCGCGTGAGGGGCGTTGCGGAGGCCTGGGTGAGGGGTGGGGCGCCGGTGAGGGCGGCGCGCAGCGTCGGGGTGATGACGGTGACGCCGGCCTGCTGCGCGCCGGGAATGGGCGCGCTGTTGTGCTGGAGATGCTCGAGATAGGCGCCCATCAGCTCCAGCTCCCGCCCGTTGCCGGGGAAAGGCGGCATGAAGGGCTGGGCCTCGTGCATGTTCTCGATGTAGCCGGCGGTCAGCTCGCTCTTCCACGGCTGGTCGCCGAACATGCGCTGGAGATGGCCGGTGATGGAATTCACCCCGTGCCCCGTGTGGCAGCGCGAGCAGGTGTTCATGAACACGTCCTTGCCCGCCTGGAGCCGCATCAGCCGCGCCGCGCGCTCCGGCTCGTCAAGGCCCTCGGGCAGGCCGGTTTTCTCGGCCGGAGTCAGCGGGTTGGAATAGGTGGCATAGGCGAGCACGCCGTCGCGCTGGAGTAAGGCGTAGTCGTCCACCCGGAAGCCGTTGGCATACATGTAGCTGCCGATGACATAGGGCTTGCGGACGAATTCGCGCACCCGCTCGAAATGCCCGGTCATCCACAGGATGGCGAGGAAGGGCACGACGAGCACGACGCGCGGCATCAGCTGCGGCCGGGCGATGGCCCATTGCACCACCACCAGGATGGCGACCACGGTGACCACCGCGATTTCCAGGAATCTCTGCTGCCACTCGGCGAATTGCAGGCTCGCCAGCGCCACGCCGAAATTCTCCCGCATGGCCTGCGGCACCACCGCGTAGTACCAGAGCCCGCCGGCCAGAACGAGGGGCGCCGCCACCAGCGTCCAGACCGCGATGGCCCGGAGCGCCGTCGCCCGGAAGGGTTCGTCTTTCTTCACGAAGAAGGGCACGAGGAACATGGCGATAACCCCCGCCATCGCGGCCGCCAGCGGCGTGCGGAAGGCGAGCTGCGGCAGGTAGACGGGATTGGTGAACCCGCTCCACAGGGTGTGCTGGGAGAGCCAGTTCCCCGGGTCCATCATGAAGCCGAGGATGGAGACGATGATGGCCATCGTCACCCACGAGAAGAAGGCCAAGCGCGAAGCCGAGGCGGATGTGGCGCACCTTGGCGGCACCCGTCGCACATTTCTTCCAGGTGAGCGTATAGGCGAGGATGAGGCAGACCTCGGTGATGAACACCAGCCATTCCACGAACCACGCCCAGAAGAAGACGCGGATGAGGCTGGCGATGGAAGAGGGGTTCACCAGCGACACCGACAGCCAGATGCCGACGCCAGTCAGCGCCCCGACCGTGGTGGTGATGAGGAAGGCGACGAACAGGATGCGGTAGGCCAGAGCGTCCCAGCGCGCATCCCCGCGCCGGTGGCCATACCATTCCATGGCCGCGACAAGCGGCATGAGGCCCACCGCGAGGCCGTGGTTGATGAGCACGTGGAGGATGGCGATGGTGGCGATGAGGCCGCGGTTGCCGAGGAGGTCGAGATGGAAGACCGGAAAGTCCATCACGCCCTCGCCGGACCGCCAAAGGCCGGGCCTTCGGCATCGCTTGCCGCCAGGGCGAGCAGCGCGAATTCGATGGCGAACAGCACGAGGCCGAGCGTATGGGCGAAGCTGCCGGGGGCATGGCCGACGACGAGGATGATGGCAAGCGCGGCGAGGGCGGCGGCGATGGCCGGCGGCGCGAGCAGCACGGCGATGTCATAGGGGTGAAGGTCCAGCGGAGTCCGTTCGAGGCGCCGCACCGCGCGGAACAGGACCACCGCCGCGCACAGGAGAACGGCGGCACCCCCGACGAAGCGGAACAGGTCGGCCGAGCCGAGCAGGATCAAAATGGCGGTGAGCAGCAGGGCATTCACCACCGCGAGCCGGTCGGGCCGGGCGGCAAGCCAGGCTCCCAGCCTGGAAAGAGCATGGGCGGTCATCTTTGGTCCGTCGTGCTGTGTTCGCGGATGGCCCCACTATGGTGAGGCGCCCGCACAGCACGATTGGACAAACGGTCCAAGCCGACGAAGCTTCGATGGGCTCCGGGCAAGTGGAACGGCAGAAAAAGCAGCGGCCGGTGCCGAACTTGCGTGCGGCACCGGCCTTGGTCGAGGTTTATTTCTGGCCGGATTTGCCCGCAAGCGCGCGGGCGCGGTCATCCATCAGCTCAAACCACATGGCGTTGAGCACGGCGAAGGCGGCGGCCAGCGGCAGGCCGAGCAGCCAGGCGAAATACCACATCTTTGGGCTCCCTCAGTAAGCGTGGCCGGAACCGTCGGCGATGGCCTTCGCATCCACCTTGCCCCACAGCACGCGGTAGACCCACGTGGTGTAGGCGATGATGAGCGGCACGAAGACCACGGCGCAGACGAGCATGATGAACAGAGTGAGATGGCTGGAGGAGGCATCCCACACGGTGAGGCTCGACCGCGGGTCGATGGACGAGGGCAGGATGAAGGGGAACATGGAGAGCCCCACCGTCGAGATGATGCCGAAGATGGCGAGGGAACTCGCGAGGATGGCTCCGATCTCCCGCCGCGAACGCAGCGCCGCGAACGACACCAGCGCCCCGGCGATACCGAGGAGCGGCCCGGCGACGATCCACGGTCGCGCCCCATAGTTGGCGAACCAGGCGTGGGGCGACAGCTCCGCCGCCTTGGCCAGCGGGTTGGAAGGGCCGTCCTTGGCGATCTCGCCGACGATCCGGTAGCCGCTGACCCCGAAGTAGAGCCAGAGGCCGCCGAGCACGAAGAGCAGGACGGTTACGAGCGCCGCCCCGCTGCCGATGGCCCGGGCGCGCGCCTCAACCTCGCCCTCCGTCTTCAGCACCAGCCAGTTGGCCCCGTGCATCACCAGCATCGCCACACTCACCAGGCCGCACAGCAGGCCGTAGGGGTTCAGCAGCTCGATGAGGGTGGTGCCGTCATAGAAGATGCGCAGCTCGTCGTTGAGGTGGAAGGGCACGCCCTGCAGCACGTTGCCCACGGCGACCCCCATGACCAGCGCCGGCACCAGCCCGCCCACAAACAGCGCCCAGTCCCAGGCCGAGCGCCAGGCCGCGCCCTCACGCTTCGAGCGATACTTGAAGCCCACCGGCCGCAGGATCAGCGCGAAGAGGATGGCGAACATGGCGAGATAGAAGCCCGAGAAGGACACCGCATAGAGCGGCGGCCAGGCGGCGAAGATGGCGCCGCCGCCAAGGATGAGCCACACCTGGTTGCCCTCCCAGACCGGCCCGACCGTGTTGATGACGACACGCCGTTCCAGATCGGTACGGGCCACGAAGGGCAGCAGCATGCCGGTGCCGAGATCGAACCCGTCCATGATGGCGAACCCGATGAGCAGCACACCGAGCAGCAGCCACCAGATGACGCGCAGCGCGTCGTAGTCGATGAGCGTGTGAAGGATCATGGCAGTCACTCCGCGGCGGCGAATGCGGGGGGAATGAGCCGGGCCTCGGGGGCATCGTCCGGCTCCGGTCCCTTGCGGATGGCACGGAGCATCAGCGTCATCTCGATGACGATCAGCACCGTGTAGATGGCGGCAAATCCGGCCAGCGTCGCCAGGACCGTCCCGGCGCCGAGGCTGGAGACGGCGGCGGCGGTAGGCAGCACGCCCTCGATGATCCAGGGCTGCCGCCCCACCTCCGCGACCACCCAGCCCAGCTCCGCGGCGAGCCACGGCAGCGGGATGGCGAGGACCGCGACCCAGAGCAGCGTGCGGCTCGTCTCCAGCCGGCGCCGCGCCGACAGGTAGAAGGCGAGCGCGGTGAAGGCGATGAAGAAGAAGCCGAGACCCACCATGATCCGGAAGGCCCAGAACAGGGTCGGCACGTTCGGCACCGTGTCCCACGCGGCCTGGTTCACTTGGGCGGCCGTCGCCTTGCGCGGGTCGTCCACATAGCGCTTCAAGAGGAGCGCGTAGCCGAGGTTGCCGCCATTGTCCTCGAACGCCTGCTTTACCGCGGGCG
>JAYSCE010000249.1:0-6433 GCA_041915035.1 Xanthobacter sp. | reverse complement strand
AGCCGTTCGGCGAGATCGTGCAGCGCCGCCCGCAGCTCGCCGAGCATCACCGCGATGCGGCCCACCCCGTCGGTGGACGCGCTGACGCGGGTCTCGATGCCGTCCATGTCGGTCATCACCGATTCGACGATGGTGCGCCCCTCCTCCACCCGTGTGGCGCCGGCGCCCATGGCATCCATCATGTCCTTGACCACTCCGGACAAGGCCCGGAGCTGGTCGCGGATGAGGTCGGTGGTGCGCGAGGCCTCCTCGGACAGGGCCTTGACCTCCGCCGCGACGACCGCGAACCCGCGCCCGGCCTCGCCCGCCCGCGCCGCCTCGATGGTGGCGTTTAGCGCGAGCAGCTTGGTCTGCCGCGAGATCGAGCCGATGGACGTGGCAAAGCCGCCGATGGAGCGCGTCGCGGCGTTCAGGTGGGCGAGCCGCGCCTCCAGCTCGCCGAAGGCTTCTGCGATGCCGGTCATCGCCTGCCCGGCGGTACGGGTCTTGGCGGTGCCGGAGGTGACGAGCCGCAGGGCCTCCCCGGCCGTGGTTCCCGCGTCGGTGCCGAGCTGAGCGATGGTCTCGATGGTGGCGGCGATCTGCGCCACCGCGGAGGAGGCGGAGGTGGTCTCGCCGGCCAGCTTGCGCGCATTGCCGTTGGACCAGGCCATCAGGCACAGGATTTCATTGAGACTGGCCGAGATGTCCACGGCGGGGCCGAGGGCGGCCACGTCGCCCTCAAGATCGCCCGGCGAGGGCACGGATGATGGGGGAGGCGTCCGGGCCGTGCTGGATGTCGCCATGGGTGCCTTGCTTCCTCCGGGTGTCCCCTGTGGAGGCGCGCAGGCACTCCACCGCTCGTGTCGGTCGAACGGGGACTTTTTCCCAGGATGGCCGCCGAGGCTTGCGCGAGCCTGAGGGGCGGGCGCGCTCTAATAAAGTCCCGCCAGGAACGGCCCGAGCACGGCCAGCACCACGACGACGGCCAGCGGCGGCACCTTCCACACGGTGAGCAGCAGGAAGCCGGTGACGGCGGCGGCAAAATCCATCGGCCGCAGCACGGCGCTGCTGAAGACCGGGGTGTAGAGCGCCGCCCCGAGGATGCCCACCACCGCCGCATTGGCCCCGCGCATGGCGGCCTGCGCCAGAGGCAGCCCGCGCAGCGTGCCCCAGAAGGGCAGCGTGCCGGTCACCAGCAGCAGGCCGGGCAGAAACACCGCCACCAGCGCCACCACCGCGCCCGTCACGCCGCCGGCGGGCGGGGCCATCACCGCCCCGAGCCAGGCGGCGAAGGTGAAGAGCGGGCCGGGCACCGCCTGGGCGAGGCCGTAGCCGGCGAGGAACTGGCTGGGCAGCACCCAGCCTGTCGTCACCACTTCCGCCTGGAGCAGCGGCAGCACCACATGGCCGCCGCCGAACACGAGAGCGCCCGAGCGGTAGAAGGAATCGAACACGCCGATATAGGGCGATGCCGCCTTGAAGAAAGGCGGCAGCACCAGCAGCAGGGCGAAGACCGCGAGCAGGATCGCGCCCGTCCGCCGCTTGAGCGGCACCGGGAGATGGCTCGGGGCGGACGTCGCGGTTGCACCCTCGTCCCGGCAGAGGAACAGCCCGGCGATCGCGCCCACGATGATGGCCGCCACCTGCCCGAAGCTGCCCGCCGCCAGCGTGACCATGACGATGGCACTGAGCGCGATGCCGGCGCGCGGCTGGTCGGGCGTTAGCGTGCGCGCCATGCCCCACACGGCCTGCGCCACCACGGCGACGGCGACCAGCTTGAGGCCGTGCAGGATGCCGCCGATGACGCCGCCGGTGAGGGCGGTGACGCCCATGTAGGAGGACAGGAGCGCGAGGGCGGCAAGCAGGAGCGCCGAGGGCAGGGTGAAGCCGGCCCAGGCGGCCAGCCCGCCGAGAAAGCCTTTGCCCCGGATCATCCCCAGGGCGAAGCCGAGCTGGCTGGAGGCCGGGCCGGGCAGGAACTGGCACAGCGCCACGAGGTCCGCATAGCCCTCGTCATCGATCCAGCGGCGGCGCTCTACCAGTTCGGCACGGAAATAGCCGAGATGGGCGATGGGTCCGCCGAAGGAGATCAGACCGAGCTTGAGGAAGGCGCGGAACACCTCGCCGGGGGAGCCCGCCGAACGATCTTCCGGCGTCTCGACCGCATCATCTGCCATGCTCAGCCCCCGTCTGGACGGTCTGGATGTCATCGCCGCCGCGGCCGGTCAAGCGTGCCGCAACGGCCAAGAAAAAGCCCGCCTCCGGAGAGGCGGGCAGCTGGGGAGGACAGGTGCCGCGCGATGACGGCGGCGCGGGGTCGCCTCAGGCGACGGCCTTCACGCCGGGCGCGGTGGAGATGAGGCCCTCGTCGAACTCGTCTTCCAGCGAGATGGGCTCGCCGTCGAGCACGCGCAGGAGCTTGGCCTTGTCCAGCTCGCCTTCCCAGCGGGCGACGACGATGGTGGCCACCGCATTGCCGACGAAGTTGGTGAGCGCGCGGCACTCGGACATGAAGCGATCAATGCCGAGGATGAGGGCGAGGCCCGCCACCGGAACCGACGGCACCACCGAGAGCGTGGCCGCCAGCGTGATGAAGCCCGCGCCGGTGATGCCCGCCGCGCCCTTGGACGACAGCATGGCGACCAGCAGCAGCAGGATCTGCTCTTCGAGCGAGAGATGGATGCCGGTGGCCTGCGCGATGAAGAGCGCCGCCAGCGTCATGTAGATGTTGGTGCCGTCGAGGTTGAACGAATAGCCCGTGGGGATCACGAGGCCGACCACCGACTTGGCGCAGCCGGCGCGCTCCATCTTCAGCATCAGGCCGGGCAGGGCCGCTTCCGAGGAGGAGGTGCCGAGCACGAGGAGCAGTTCCTCGCGGATGTAGCGCAGGAGCTTCCACAGGGAGAAGCCGTTGTAGCGCGCCACGAGGCCCAGCACGATGAACACGAACAGGAAGGCGGTTAGGTAGAAAGTGGCGATCAGGAAGGCGAGGTTCTTCACCGAGCCGATGCCGTACTTGCCGATGGTGAAGGCCATGGCGCCGAACGCGCCCAGCGGCGCCGCCTTCATCACGATGGCCACCAGCCGGAACATGGCGTGCGAGGCCGAGGTGAGCACCTTGAGCACCGGCGTGCCGAGATCGCCCACGCCGCCCAGCGCGATGCCGAAGAGCACGGCGAAGAACAGAACCTGCAGGATGTCGCCATTGGCCATGGCCGACACCGGCGTCGCCGGGATGATGTCCATCAGGAAGCCGATGATGGAGGCATCGTGCGCCTTCGCCGCATAAGTGGCGACGGCCTTGGGATCCAGCGTCTTGGGATCGATGTTGAGCCCGGCGCCGGGCTGCACCACGTTCGCCACGATGAGGCCGATGACGAGGGCCAGCGTGGAGAAGGTGAGGAAGTAGATCATGGCCTTGCCGGCCACGCGTCCGACCTTGCCCATGTCGCGCATGCCGGCGATGCCGGTGACGACGGTGAGGAAGATGACCGGCGCGATCACCATCTTCACCAGCTTGATGAAGGCATCGCCCAGCGGCTTCAGGCTGGCGCCGAAGTCCGGATAGAAATGGCCGAGCAGCGAGCCGGCGATGATCGCCACGATCACCTGGAAATAGAGGTGGTGGTAAAACTTGCGCGGATAGTGGTGGGGCGCCGGGTGCGCCGGAATCGCGTGGGCCATCTCAGACCTTCCTCCGCCGGGCTCTTGGTGCCTCTTTCGGCCGGATGGCCTGGACACTTCGGGACCGGATGCTTCGTTAAGGGCCGGCGCAGCGCGCCGCTCGACCTCTCCCCCTGCGCAAGGCGCATGCCAGTTCCGAGCCTGGCGCGGGACGCACGCAACAGCCTGATTCGCAACACTTTTTCCGTGACACCTCGCTGCGCCCCTCGACACCGCGTGCGGTGAGGCGCACATTGCCGGCAAAGCCTGTGCGGAAATCCGCACATGAGGAGAGCCTGCCTTGGCCGAGCCGGGCGTCGAATCGGGTCCCGAGCGCCCCTCCCGCCGCCGCCTGATGACGGTGGGCGGCGCCGCGCTGGCCGCGCTGGCGCTTATGGTCGCGCTCGACCGGGTGGCGGACTATGCCGCCCGGCGCTGGGCGGTGGCGCAGGTGGCGGCTTCTGCGGAGACGGCGGCGGCGCTCCGGGTCGCGGTGCTGCGCAGCGAGGTGGACAAGCAGCGGTCCCTGCCCGTGGTGCTGGCGCAGGACCCCGAAGTGCGCGGCGCGCTGGAGGCGCCGGACCCCGCCCGCTTCGATGCCCTCGACCGGCGGCTCGATGCCCTGGCACAGGACGCGCGCACCGGCGTCATCTATCTCATCGACGCCGAGGGCCACACGGTCGCGGCCAGCAACTACCGCACCCCGGAGAGCTTCCTCGGCTCGGACTACGGCTTCCGGCCCTACTTCCGCAACGCGCTCGCCGAGGGGCGGGCGGAGCACTTCGCCTTCGGCACCGTGAGCCGGAAACCTGGCCTCTATCTGGCGCAGCGGGTGGAGGCGCAGGGCCGGGTGCTGGGCGTGCTGGTGCTGAAGGCCGAGTTCGACGGGCTGGAGGCGGAATGGCGGCGCTTCGCCGAGCCCACCTTCGTCACCGACGAACGGCATATCGTGCTCATCGCCTCGGAGCCCGACTTCCGCTTCCGCACCACCGTGCCGCTCGATCCCGTGGAGCGCGACGCCATCCGCGAAAGCCTGCAGTTCGGCGACTCCCCCCTGAACCGGCTCGATCTCGGCCCCTCGCCCGAGGAAGGCGGCGTGCTCCGCCTGCGCCTGCCCGGCCGCAGCACGGCGCAGGATTTCGTCGCAGTGGACATGCCGGTGCCCTCCACCACCTGGACCCTCACCGTGCTCGCGCCCACCGCTGCCACGACGCGCCTCGCCACCACCGCGGCGCGGGCCTCGGCGGCGCTCGCCGGCGTCGTCGGCCTCGGCTCGGCCGGGGTGTGGTGGACCCGCCGGCGCCGCCGCGCCCGGGCGCTGGCGCTGGAGGCCGAGGCCCGGCGGGCGCTGGAGGCCCGCGTGGTCGAGCGCACGGCGGAGCTTTCCGCCGCCAATGCGCAACTGGTGACGGAGATGGAGGAGCGCCGCCGCGCCCGCCTCGCCTTCGATGCCCTGCAGGATGAGCTGGTGCAGGCCTCCAAGCTCGCCGTGCTCGGCCAGATCGCCGCCGGCGTCGCCCATGAGGTAAACCAGCCGGTGGCGGCCATCCGCACCTTCGCCGAGAATTCCCGCGCCTTCCTTGATCGCGGCGAGCCCGCCGCCGCAGCAGCCAATCTCGACACCATCGCCGCGCTCACGGAACGCATCGGCGCCATCACCGGGGAATTGCGCGCCTTCGCCCGCAAATCCACCGCGCGCATCGAGCCGGTGGCGCTGGCCCCGGCCATCGACGGCGCGCTGCTCTTGATGCGCTACCGCCTGCTGCAGACCGACATCGCCCTCGCGCTCGACATCGACCAGCCGGACGTGGCCGTCACCGGCGATCGCATGCGCCTCGAGCAGGTGCTGGTGAACCTCATCCAGAACGCCGCCGAGGCCATCGGCACACGGCGCGACGGCGAAATCCGCATCCGCGTGGAGACCCGGCCAGACACGGTGGTGGTCACCGTCGCCGACAATGGGCCGGGGCTCCCGGAGGAGATGCTGGGCGCGCTCTTCCTGCCCTTCACCACCACCAAGCCGCAGGGGCTGGGGCTGGGGCTCGTCATCTCCAAGGACATCATCGCCGAGTGCGGCGGCACCCTGAAAGTGGAGAACCGCGGTGGCGCCGTCTTCACCATCACCCTGCCCCGCGCCACAGGGGGCGGCACCGCATGACAGACCTTCCCGTGGACGTGGCCTTCATCGACGACGACGCGGTGCTGCGCGCGGCCAATGTGCAGGCGCTGATGCTCGCTGGCCTCACCGTCGCCGGCTACGGCTCGGCGCTGGAGGCGCTGGAGGTGATCGATGCCGACTTCCCCGGCGTGGTCGTCACCGACGTGCGCATGCCGCGCATCGACGGGCTGGAGCTGTTCCGCCGGCTGAAGGCGCGCGATCCCGACCTGCCGGTGATCCTCGTCACCGGCCACGGCGACATCGCCATGGCGGTGGATGCCATGCGCGAGGGCGCCTACGATTTCCTCGCGAAGCCCTATGCCTCCGAGCGGCTGGTCGCCAGCATCCGCCATGCGCTCGACCGCCGCCGGCTGGTGCTGGAAAATCGCGAGCTGAAGCGCGCCGTCGCCACCACGCAGGATGACCTGCCCCTCCTCGGCACCAGTGCGGTGATGGCCCGTCTGCGGCAGATGCTGCGCCAGATCGCCGATGCCGACGTGGACGTGCTGGTGGAGGGCGAGACCGGCTCCGGCAAGGAGGTGGTGGCCACCGCCCTCCACCGCTGGAGCCGCCGCTCGACGCGCCCGCTGGTGGCCGTCAAGTGCGGCGCGCTGCCGGAGACGGTGATCG
>JAYSCE010000248.1:3353-6579 GCA_041915035.1 Xanthobacter sp. | reverse complement strand
CGACCACGAACATCATCACCACCTGCGGGAGAGCGAGAGCTATTACGCCGCCCGCACCAAGGCACTCGAATCCCTGTTCCGCGAGAAGGGCATGATCGGCATCGACACGGTCGATCGCGTGATCCGCTTCTTCGAGCACGAGATGGGACCATTCAACGGCGCCAAGGTGGTGGCCAAGGCCTGGACCGATCCGGCCTTCAAGGCCCGCCTGCTCGCCGACGCCAACAAGGCCATCGCCGAACTCGGCCTCAAGGACGGCATCGAGGGCGAGAACCTGCGGGTGGTGGAGAACACCTCGGCCGCGCACAATGTGGTCTGCTGCACCCTGTGCTCCTGCTGGCCCTGGCCGCTGCTCGGCCTGCCGCCCTACTGGTTCAAGGATCCCGTCTTCCGCGCGCGCATCGTGCGCGAGCCGCGCGGCGTGCTCGCCGATTTCGGCGTGAGCCTGCCCGAGGACAAGCGGATCGACATCTGGGATTCGAGCGCGCAGGTGCGCTATTTCGTGATCCCCGAGCGGCCCGCCGGCACCGAGGGCTGGCCCGAGGAGAAGCTCGCCGCCCTCGTCTCGACCGAGGCCATGCAGGGCCTCGGCCTCGTCTCCGCCTGAAGGGAGCGCCGCCATGGACGTCTATGTGGAATCGCTCGACGGGCGCGGTGCCATCCCGCGCAATTGCGAGAGCCTTCAGTTCGAGGAGCCCTGGCAGGGCCGCGCGTTCGGCATGGCCCTCGCCCTCGCCGAGGCCAAGGCCTACCAGTGGGAGGACTTCCGCCAGAGCCTGATCGGCACCATCGGCACCTGGGACAATTCCCACGCCCCCGATGACGAGACCTGGAACTACTACCAGCAGTGGCTGGCGGCGTTCGAGAAGCTCGCTCTGGAGCGTGGCCTCGTCAGCGCCGAGGAGCTCGATCGCAGGACGGAGGAATTCCTCCACCGGACCCGCGAAGAGGTGATCTGTGCCGGGGGGGGGGGGGCGGGCCCCCCCCCCCCCCCCCCCCGCGACAGCAATCCACCGCTGTCAATCCATCGCCGTCAATCCCTCGCCGTCTCTTGCCCCCGGCGCGCCACCCGCGCGCCGGAACGGGAGAGGCTTGTCTCACCGCCTCAACGGAGGCTTCCACATGATCATTTCCCTGGCCCTGAGCGTCGGCGTGCTGGGAGGCCTGTGTACCTGGCTGTTCCTGTCCACGCAGGCGTTCCTCATCTGGGCGGCGTTCATCGCCTGGGCGTGCTTCTTCCACTCGGGCGGAGACGCCGCGGCGTTCCGGACGACCATCGTCTCGAACGTGTTCGGCGTCGCGGTGGCGTGGGCGACGGGGCTGGTCCTCGCCACCCTCGCGCCCGGGTCGGTGGTGGGCGCCGTCATCGTCGGGCTGTCCATCGCCCTCTACATCCTCGCCGCCTACATCCCGGCCTTCTCCTCCATCCCGGCCGTGACCTACGGCTATGCCGCCACCTTCGCGTTCCTCACCCAGAACGCGGATGCCTTCACGCCCGCCGCGATGCTGTCTTTCTCGGGCCGCAACGCGCTTCTGCTGGTGCCCTTCTCCATGATCCTCGGCGCCTGCTTCGCCTACGCCTCCGCCTTGTGCGCGGCGCGTATCCAGCAAGCCCTTGCCCAGCCGGAGCGCAGCCCCGTCTGAGACCAGTCCCCCTTTCCAACCAATCCAGAGCAAGGAAGAACATCATGTCCCGTTTCGTCAGCAGGATCGCGCTCCTGTCCCTCGTTCCCCTCCTCGCTGCCACCAACGCCGAGGCGCACCACGCCATGGGCGGGCGGCTCCCCGCGACCTTCGGCGAAGGCTTCATTTCCGGCCTCGCCCATCCGGTGATCGGACTCGACCATCTGGGCTTCATCGTCGCCGCCGGCCTGATCGCCGGGGTGATGGGTCTCGGCGCCTTCGTGCCAGTGGCTTTCGTGGTGGCCTCCATTGCCGGCGTCATGCTGCACGTGCAACTCGTGAACCTGCCGTTCGCCGAGACTGTGATCGCGCTGAGCGTGGTGGCCATCGGCGGCATGCTTGCCGCCGGCCGGGAAAAGCCCGTGCGCGGGGTGTGGATCGGCCTGTTCGCCATCGCCGGCCTGTTCCACGGCTACGCCTATGGTGAGTCCATCGTCGGCGCCGAGCCCACCCAACTCGTGGCCTATCTCGCCGGCCTCGCGGTGGTGCAGTCGGTGATCGGCGCGGGTGTCGCCCTCGTCGCGTCTGGCCGCGCCTGGACCCCCACGTCCCTGGCCCCGCGCCTCGCCGGCGCCGCCGCTTTCGGCATCGGCCTGTCGGCGGTGGTGACGCAGCTGATCCCGGGCTGAACGATCAGGAGCCGGCGCCCGTGGCGGGTGCCGGCTCCCGACCTTCGTCTATAGCTTGGGTCAGCAACGCTTCATTTTACCCGTCCCGCTTCTGGTGTAGGTTCGCGCACCAGAAAGCCAGCCCCGAGGCTTCAGATGGCCCGACTCGACACGGCGGGACCCGGTGGAATCACCCGGCGCGACAGCCTCGGCTGTTCCGTGGCGGCGCTGGAAGACCAGAGGGAACTGGTCGGCACCGGCTTCGTCGTCTACCGCAAGCAGCATGAAGGCTCGGCCACGAGCCGGGTCGAGACTCCGCCGAGCGGCCGGGGCCTGTTGTTGGGCGTCGCGCTCTCGGCCGGACACCGCCGCCGCATCTTCGCCGATGGCACTGCGGCCGCCTATGATTTCGAGCCGGACAGCTGCTACGTCCGCTCTTTCTCGGATACCTATCGCGCGGACATCGAGACCGGGTTCGACTTCTTCCTGCTGGAGGTCTCCCACGCGGCGCTGCACCAGACGTTCAGCGAGATGGGGCTGCCGCTGGCGGAGTGCGTCTCCTGCACGCCCGGCACCCGCGACCCGGTGCTGGCCAGCCTCTCTCGCGCGCTGCTGCCCATGCTGGATGCGCCGGATCGGCAGGTGCCGCTGTTCCTCGACCAGGTCGTTTCCGCCATCCAGACCCATCTCGCCACACGCTATCACGGCGCGGCCGTCCGCATCCCCGGCGGCCTCTCGCCGCGCCAGTTTGCCATCGCCAAGGAGCGGCTCGCCGCGGGGCTCGACGGCAACGTGCTGATCGCCGACATTGCCGCGGCCTGCGGCGTCTCGCGCGGCCATTTCATCAAGTGCTTCAGGGATGAAACCGGGCTCACGCCCTACCAGTGGCTGCTTCACCTGAAGGTGGAGCGCGCGCGCGACCTCATCGTCGGCTC
>JAYSCE010000248.1:0-3343 GCA_041915035.1 Xanthobacter sp. | reverse complement strand
GCGGACATCGCCGTCACGTGCGGATTTTCCGACCAGAGTCACATGACGCGCACCTTCACGCGCCTCACCGGATCGGCGCCCGGGCTGTGGCGGCGCGGGCATTGAGCGCGCCGGGTCGCTTTCGGGAAATCCCATCGTTCAAGGATACGGGCTTTTCGGCAAGACGGGGTGCAATTGCAACGCCATAGTCCGCCCTGTCAGACCCGCTTCGGGCCTTTCGGCAAGGGATCGAACCGATGAGCACTGCCCCGCTCAAGTTCTCCACACGCTACGGTCCACCGCCAGAGGTGGGCACCGTCAGCCCTCGCTAGTCGGTGCCCCCAGCGTGCCTTCAAGGTACAGCGCAGCTTCCGCCTGCGCCAGAAGGAGATCGATGGCGCGACCCGAATCCGTCAGCCTGTACTCCACCTGACGGACCCGGCCTTCGATCTCCCGCCGCGTCACATATCCCCCGGCCTCGAGTGCCTTGAGCCGGGCAGAGAGGACGCGTGCCGAAATCGGCCCCGGCAAGCTTCGCCGGAGCTGTCCGAACCGCAGTGTGCCGTGGCGCGACAGTGCCGCGACCACATGTGCCATCCACTCCTGAGCGAAAAACTTCAGGAGGGGCTCGGCCATACACGCCTTGTCTTCCTGCGGCTCGATCTTGTCTTGGGAATTCATGGAAGTGTCCGGTATCCCGCCAGTAACTAATGGTGTCAGCACAAGTCGGGCGCTAGCTTCGCGCGCGCTTTCACACAGGAGATGAACCGTGCCCAACGCAGTCGCCGCCCCCGGCGGTATGCTCCTTTCCCCGAAGGACCATACGCTCATCATGATCGACTTTCAGTCGCAAATGTCGTTCGCGACCAAGTGCATCGACGCCGTGAACCTGCGCAATAACGCGGCTCTGGTCGCCCGCGCCGCCGCTGGTTTCGGCGTGTCCACCATCCTCACCACGGTAGCGGAAAAGAGCTTCTCCGGCCCCATGTTCTCCGAGATCACCGAGGCGTTCCCGGGCGAGAAGCTGCTCGACCGCACCTCCATGAACACCTGGGAGGACGAGGCCGTCATCGCCCGGGTGAATGAGATCGGCAAGGGACGCATCGTGCTCTCCGGCCTGTGGACCGGCGTGTGCATTGTCGGCCCCGCCCTGTCTGCCATCGAGCAGGGCTTTGAAGTCTACGTGATCGCCGACGCCTGCGGCGATGTCTCCGACGAGGCGCACGAACGCGCCATGCAGCGGATGATCCAGGCCGGGGCGCGACCCATGACCTCTCTGCAGTATCTGCTGGAGCTCCAGCGCGACTGGGCCCGCACCGCCACCTACGACATGACCACCGGCATCGCCAAGACCTACGGCGGCGCCTACGGCCTCGGCATCATCTACGCGAAGACCATGTTCGGCGCTTCCGAAGCCCACTGAAGGCCAACACCATGACCGAGCCTGACGCACCGGGCGGCGCGCGCCGCCCGGAACAGTCCCCCCTTGTCTCGCGCCGGACCGTGGTCGGTGCCGGCGCCACCGCGGCGCTCGCCGCTGCACTCGGCCTCGACATCCCCGCCGCGGCCTTCGCAGCCTCCAACCCCGCAGTCTCCACCCCCCACGGAGTTCAACCCATGCCCAGCGTGACCACCAAGGACGGCGTCGAGATCTTCTACAAGGACTGGGGTCAGAAGACCGCCCAGCCCATCGTCTTCCACCATGGCTGGCCCCTGTCCTCGGACGACTGGGATGCGCAGCTCCTGTTCTTCGTGAACAACGGCTACCGCGTGGTCGCCCACGACCGCCGCGGCCACGGCCGCTCCACGCAGGTGAGCGACGGCCACGACATGGATCATTACGCCGCCGACGCCGCGGCCGTGATGGACCATCTCGACCTGAAGAACGCCGTGCATATCGGCCATTCCACCGGCGGCGGCGAGGCCCTGCACTATACCGTGAAGCACGGCAAGGCGCGCGTCGCCAAGCTGGTCCTCATCGGCGCCGTGCCGCCCATCATGCTCAAGACCGAAGCCAATCCCGGCGGCCTGCCCATGGAGGTCTTCGACGGCTTCCGCAAGGCGCTCGCCGCCAACCGCGCGCAGTTCTTCCTCGACGTGCCCACCGGCCCGTTCTACGGCTTCAACCGTCCCGGCGCGCAGGTCTCCCAGGGCGCTATCTGGAACTGGTGGCGGCAGGGCATGACCGGCGGCGCCAAGGCCCACTACGACGGTATCAAGGCCTTCTCCGAGACCGACTTCACCGCCGATCTCAAGGCCTGCGAGGTCCCCACCCTCGTGATGCACGGCGATGACGACCAGATCGTCCCCATCGCCGACAGCGCGCTGCTCTCCGCGAAGCTGCTGAAGCACGGCACCCTGAAGGTCTATCCCGGTTATCCGCACGGCATGTGCACCACGCACGCGGACGTCATCAACGCCGACCTCCTCGCCTTCATCAAGGCGTGATCCCATCCGGCGCCGACCTCCCCCCGGCCGGCGCCGGTTCCTGCATTCGCGGAGGGCGCATGAAGCTCTATCTCGCCTCGCTCGGCGCTGGCCTGCTGGTCGGCATCGTCTACAGCCTCATCAATGTGCGCTCCCCGGCGCCGCCGGTGGTGGCGCTGCTGGGGCTGCTCGGCATTCTCGTGGGCGAGCAGATCATCCCGGTCGCCCGCCACCTGATGAACGGCGATGGCCTCGCACGCGCCATCGGCCTCGCCGACTGCAAGGATCATGTGCTCGGCCAGCTGCCGGGCCGCCACGATACGGCTGATGCGCCCGCCCCGGGCGATAAAAACCCTCCGAAATCCTGAGCTGTCCTTACGCCCCGCACACAGAAGGCGCGCACCATGAGCGAGATCGCCGACCTCATCCTGTTCAACGGCAAGATGACCACCCTCGACCGCACCAATCCCACGGCAGAGGCGGTGGCGGTGCGCGACGGCGTGATCGTGTTCGCCGGCCCCACCAACGACGCCATGCGGCTGGCTGGCACGACGACGAAGATCATCGACGTGGGCGGCCGGCGGGTCATTCCCGGCCTCATCGACAGCCACATGCACATCATCCGCGGCGGCCTGAACTACAATATGGAACTGCGCTGGGATGGCGTGCGCTCGCTGGCCGACGCCATGGACATGCTGAAGCGGCAGGTCGCCGTCACGCCGGCGCCCCAATGGGTGCGCGTGGTGGGTGGCTTTACCGAGCACCAGTTCGCCGAGAAGCGCCTGCCGACGCTGGAGGAGATCAACGCCGTCTCCCCCGACACCCCGGTGTTCATCCTGCACCTCTACGACCGCGCCTTGCTGAATGCGGCCGCCTTGCGCGTGGTGGGCTACACCAAGGACACGCCCGATCCGCCCGCCGGCGAGATCATCCGCGA
>JAYSCE010000247.1:0-6612 GCA_041915035.1 Xanthobacter sp. | reverse complement strand
CCACCTATCTCGAAGACAACCTCGCCGAATTCTCCGCCCGGCCGGACCTCTTCCCGCCGGATGACGTGGCAGCGCTCGCGGAAACGTCCCGCGCGGCGCTGGCGCGGGTGCGCCCGCTGCTGGCGGCGCGGTCGCAGGCCGGCTTCGTCCGCCGCTGCCATGGCGACATGCACCTGCGCAACATCGTGCTGCTCGATGGCAGACCGGTGCTGTTCGACGCCATCGAGTTCAACGACGCCATCGCCACCTGCGACGTGCTCTACGACCTCGCCTTCCTGCTCATGGACCTGTGGCAGCGGGGCGAGCGGCGCGCGGCCAACGCCATCTTCAACCGCTATCTCTGGGCCAGCGACGACGCCCACATCGAAGGCCTCGCCGCCCTCCCGCTCTTCCTCAGCCTGCGCGCGGGCATCCGGGCGAAGGTGGAGGCGGCGGGGCTCGCGCATCTTGCGGGGGAAAAGCGGACGGAGGCGGAGGGGCGGGTCGCCCATTTCTTCCGGGAGACGCTAGCCCTCCTCGGCGGCACGCGTCCCATCCAGCCCACGCTCTTCGCCGTGGGCGGACTGTCGGGCAGCGGCAAGAGCACCTGGGCGGCGAAGGCGGCGGTGGGCGTCGGCACGCTGGCGCCGGGCGCGGTGATCGTGCGCTCGGATATCGAGCGCAAGCGCCTGTTCAACGTGGAAGAAACGGAAAAGCTGCCCCCTGAAGCCTATGCGGCCGAGGTGAGCCCGCGCG
The DNA here is from genome assembly GCA_041915035.1 of Xanthobacter sp. Lineage (GTDB taxonomy): Bacteria > Pseudomonadota > Alphaproteobacteria > Rhizobiales > Xanthobacteraceae > Xanthobacter. The sequence goes on along the minus strand of JAYSCE010000247.1, from coordinate 5,877 downwards.
TCTACGAGCGGCTTCGTGCGCTCGCCCGGCGTGTGCTCGCCAGCGGATATTCGGTCATCGTGGATGCCGTTCACGCGCGCCCCGAGGAGCGGGACGCCATCGAGCAGGTGGCACAGGAGGCGGGCGCGCCGTTCGCCGGTATCTGGCTCGACGTCCCGGCGGACGAACTGGTGCGGCGGGTCAGCGCCCGCACCGGCGACGCGTCAGACGCAGATGCGAGCGTGGTGCGCCACCAGCTCGGCTACGACCTCGGCGTCATCCGCTGGACGCGAAACCCGAGCGCCCTCAGCACTTCCCCTGCGGCTCCGGCTTCGGATTGACGCCGAACACCGTATCGGGCTGGCGGGTGGGCGATGCCGGCGTGCCGGCGTGGGGCGTCAGGCCGGTATAGGAGCCGCCGGTACCGCCGCTCCAGGCGGTGGAGCCTTCGCTGCCGGGCTTTGTGCCGGAATCCGGACCATGCGCCGGGGGCGTCGCGGCGGTGTGGGGCGGCTCCTCGCAGGCACCGGTCTGGGCGGGCGGCGGAGCGGTCTGGGCAGAGGCCGGGGCGGGGACGCCGGAGGCCAGAAGAAACATGATGCCGCCGACAATCGCGGTGGCGCAGATGCGCGCCGCGCGCGGGGACGGCAGCACAACGGGAGACGGGCGCCGGGGCGCCGCCGAATAGGCGTTCAAGCCGTCGGAATAGGGCATGTCCGTTCTCCTTTCGTCGGGAGAACGACCTGCCACGCCGCAGGGTTCCTCAATTCCTGCGCCGGCTTCCCGTCGCGACTCCGCTTGTCGCTTCAGCCGGCGATGCGCACCCGCCCCGGCCCGGCCTCGACGCGGCCGGCGCGCGCCGCCGCCGGATAGCCCGCCGCGCGGATGTCGGCGAGCAGACGGTCGGCCTCCTCCGGCGCGCAGGCCACCAGCAGGCCGCCGGAGGTCTGCGGATCGGTGAAGAGATGGCGCTGCCAGTCGGGCGTGCCTTCGGGCAGGTCCACCTCGGCGCCGTAGCTCGACCAGTTGCGGTGCGAGGCGCCGGTGACGAAGCCCTGCTGCACCAGCCTTTCCGCGTCCGAGAGCCAAGGCAGCGCGGCACGGTCGATGACGAGGGTAGCGCCCGAGCCGCGCGCCATCTCCAGCCCGTGGCCGAGGATGCCAAAGCCGGTGACATCGGTCATGGCGCTCACGGCGGCTTCCTTGCCAAGGGCCGCGCCGACACGGTTCAGCTTCGTTACCGAGGCGATCATCTCGTCATACGCGGCGGCGGAGAGCGCCTCCTTCTTGAAGGCGGCGGAATAGACGCCGACGCCCAGCGCCTTGGTGAGGATGAGCGCATTCCCCACCCGCGCCGTGGAATTGCGGCGCAGCCGCGCCTTTGGCGCCCGGCCGATGACGGCGAGGCCGTAGACCGGCTCCGGGCAGTCGATGGAATGGCCGCCCGCGACCGGGATGCCGGCCTCGGCGCAGATGGCCTGCCCGCCGGCGAGGATGGCGCGCACGGTGGCGGTGTCGATCTTGCCCAGCGGCATACCGAGGATGGCGAGGGCCATCAAAGGCTCGCCGCCCATGGCGTAGACGTCCGAGATGGCATTGGTGGCGGCGATGCGGCCGAAATGGTCGGGGTCGTCCACCATGGGCATGAAGAAGTCGGTGGTGGCGATGATGGCGGTCTCGCCGTCGAGATCGTAGGCCGCCGCGTCGTCACCTGTCTCGGTGCCCACCAGCAGCCGCTCGAACGGCCCGCCCGGCGCCTGCCCCGCCAGCAGCTCCTGCAGCACGGACGGCGCGAGCTTGCAGCCGCAGCCGCCGCCATGGGCGAGGCTGGTGAGCCGCACCGGCGCGGGCGGGGTGGGAGAAGCGTGGGGCACGTCGAGCATGGGAGGGGTTCCCGAAAGGAGATCGGCCGTGGGGCCGGAAACAATGTCCCCGCCGGGCGACGCTGAGCGCCGCCACGGCGAGGACCACGCCCTGACCGGCGTCTGGGTCACACCGCGATTTCAGCGGCGCGAATGGTGTATTTGAAATTGTCCGGGTCGAGGCAGTCGAGGAGGCCTCCGGCACTGACGGCCTGCGGATACATCAGGAAGCCGAGATGCGGCCCGTCGAAGCCGGGCAGCGCCACATCGTGCGCCGTGTTGTAGGCGAACCAGTTGCCCTCCCACGAGCCGAACAGCGCCTTGCGCGCGGCGACCACCTTGGGATCGTCGATGGCGAGCTTGCCCGGGGGCTCTTCCAGAACCACCTTGCGCACGTCGGCGGGGTCCATGGGGGTCCAGCCGAACTCGGAGAGGAACACCTCGGCCCGGCAGTGCTGCGCCTTGGTGACGATCTCCGAATTGGCGCCGAGGCTCTTGTAGCCGAAGCGCGAGGGCACGACGCGCAGGCCGTAGACATCGCGCGCCGGGATGCCCTGCGCCCGCACGAGGCCGACGAACAGCGCGTTGAGGTCAGCGCACTTGCCGCCGAGATCGCCGCTCTTCAGCAGAGCCGCGATATCGCCGATGCCGCAGCCGCGGGTGGCGGGGTTGCGATAGGTGTTCTCGACGATCCACTGGAAGATCGCGCCCACCTTGTCGAGCTCGGTGGCCTTGCCGGCGACGATCTTGTCGGACGTCGCCTTCACGATACCGTCGGTGGGGATGAGGTCGGTCGCCGCGGTGTTGCGGCGGCGATCGTCGGCGGTGAGCGGGGTGGGCTTGCCGGGCTTCGTGAGGTCCACGGCGAAGTCGCGGGTGGTGGCGCGGCTGATGAGTTCCACCTTCGGCGCCGGCTCGCCCTCGGCCCAGGCGACATGCAGCATGTCGGCGCCGGAGCGGGCGTCGCGCACGATCTTGGCGCTCTTGGCATTGGTGGTCCAAGTGTTCTCGCCGGGCTTGAACCAGTCCGGATTGGAGAAGGAGGCCACCGGCAGCCAGGCCTGCACTTTGCCCGCCGGCTTCAGGATCTCTACCGTCGTGGTGATCTGGAAGCTGCGCCAGTTGCCCACCGTGGGGGCGAACACGCGCGTCTCGGGGGCGGTCTGCGCGAAGGCCGCGCGGGGCAGGATGGCGGCAGCGCCGGCGAGCGCGCCGGCCTTCAGAAGATCGCGACGGGTGGTCATCGAGTCTGTTCTCCCTGGAACTCTTTCGGCTGGGTTCTTGTGGAGGCCCGCGCCGCGGCCGTGATCGCGGCGGGGGTTTCGGGATCGGCCCAGTCCACCTCGCCCTCATGGGCGAGCGCGAGACGGCCGGAGATCACCACGAAGCTCGCAGGCAGGAGACTGACTCCCCAGCCCCGCGCCGCTTTGCGGTTCTGGTCGAGCAGAACCGGGCCGGGCGCGGTGCCCGCCGTTCCTTCGGCAAAGAAGCGGCGGATGCGGTCGGCGGGCTCGGCCACGTCCACCAGCAGCACGCGCACGCCGCTGCTTCGGGCGAAATCGGCGAGGGCGGGCAGCTCCGTGCGGCAGGGCGCGCACCAGATGGCGAAGAAATGCACGATGGTCGGCGGCCCGTCCGCGGCGAGGCTCACCACACCGCCGTCGAGCGAATCGAGGGTGAGCGCGGGAGCGGGCGGCCAGCCCTCGACGGTCGCCAGCCGCCCCGGCGGGGCGCGCTCCTCGTCCGCCGCGGGTGCGGCGCACAGGGGCGTGGCCGCGAGAACGAGGGCGAGCGCCAGCGCCCCGCGCGCCGGGCGTGGCACGACGGACCCGAGGCTCCGCAGGCGATGCAGCGGCGCGGCAAGTCCTGTATCCGGATGGATAGATTGTGCGCCCCGTCCCGCGGGAGCCGATCCGACCTTCACGCCGGCACTCTGCGTCAGGGCCACGAGCGCGGTCAACGCTCCTTTCCGTGATGTCAGCCACGCTTCGGCGGCGCACAATGAAGCTAAGCCACAAATACGTATTACGTTACGTCATTAGCGGTAACATGGAAGCGACATCTTCGGCATCGCAACATGCGACAACAAGGCGATTTTCGTTCAAACACGCGGAGTTGCGCGGGCTTAAATTGACATCATTCCAGTTCCAAAATACCGTCCGCTCACGCTGGGTGATCCAGCTCCCGGAGCGGCCCCAAGGCCGTCCGAAACCGTCCCCGGTCGGGGCACGAAAGGTCGGAGGTTTCCTTCGATGAACATGGAGCTCTCGCGGCGCCAGTTTTTGAAAACGGCGGGCGCGGGCGTGGCGGGAACGACGCTGGGCGCGTTGGGATTCGGTCCCATCGAGGAGGCCCTGGCCTCCACCATCAAGCCCTTCCGCCTCGTCAACACCACCGAGGTGCGCAACACCTGCACCTACTGCTCGGTGGCCTGCGGCATCCTCATCTTTTCCAAGGGTAATCTCGCCAAGGGCGAGAAGGCGGACATCACCCATATCGAGGGTGACACCGACCACCCCACCAACCGCGGCACGCTCTGCCCGAAGGGCGCGGCCCTGCTCGACATCGTGAAGTCCGAGCAGCGCCTCAAGCAGCCCATGATCCGGCGCGCGGGCTCCGACAAGTTCGAGAAGATTTCCTGGGACGAGGCGCTCGACAAGATCGCCAAGGCCATGAAGGCGGACCGCGACGCCAACTTCATCGCCAAGAACCAGGACGGCGTGACGGTGAACCGCTGGCTCACCACCGGCTTCCTCGCCGCCTCCGCCACCACCAATGAAACCGCGTTCGCCACCTACAAGGTGGTGCGCTCAACCGGGATTCTGACTTTCGACAATCAGGCGCGCGTCTGACACGGCCCCACGGTGTCCAGTTTGGGCCCAACTTTTGGCCGTGGCGCGATGACCAATTCGTGGACCGATATCAAGAACACGGATCTGGTCGTCATCATGGGCGGCAATGCCGCCGAAGCGCACCCGTGCGGATTTAAGTGGGTCACGGAGGCGAAGGCCACCCGTGGCGCCAAGCTCGTTGTCGTGGACCCGCGCTTCACGCGCTCGGCCGCGGTGGCGGACTATTACGCCCCGATCCGGCAAGGCACCGACATCGCCTTCCTGCTGGGCGTCATCAACTACCTGATCCAGAACGACAAGATTCAGTGGGACTATGTGAAGGCGTTCACCAACGTCGGCTACATCGTCAAGGAAGGCTTCGGGTACCAGGACGGCCTGTTCACGGGCTATGACGAGATGAAGCGGGACTACAACCGCTCCACCTGGGACTATGAGATCGGCCCGGACGGTTATGCGGTCGTGGACGACACGCTCCAGCATCCCCGCTGCGTCTTCAACCTTCTGAAGCAGCACGTCTCCGTCTACACGCCGGAGATGGTCGAGCGCATCACGGGCACGCCCAAGGACAAGTTCCTGAAGGTGGCGTCCATGATGGCGGAGTGTTCGTCGCCCACCAAGACGATGACCTCCATGTACGCGCTCGGCTGGACCCAGCATTCCAAGGGCTCGCAGAACATCCGCTGCATGGCGATGGTTCAGCTGCTCCTGGGCAATATCGGCGTGCGCGGCGGCGGCATGAACGCCCTGCGCGGGCATTCCAACATCCAGGGCCTCACCGACATCGGCCTGATGTCCAACCTGATCCCGGGCTATCTCACGATCCCGACGGAGAAGGAGCCGGACTTCAACGCCTACATGTCGACGCGCGGCTTCAAGCCGTTGCGTCCCAACCAGATGAGCTACTGGCAGAATTACAAGAAGTTCTTCGTGTCGTTCCAGAAGGCCATGTGGGGTGCGTCGGCGACGGCGGACAACAACTGGGCCTACGACTACCTGCCGAAGCTCGACGTGCCGTCTTACGACATCCTGCGCGCGTTCGAGCTGATGAAGCAGGGGAAGATGAACATCTACTTCTGCCAGGGCTTCAACCCGCTGCAGGCCTTCCCCAACAAGGGCAAGCTCGCGGAAGCGCTCAGCAAGCTCAAGCTCCTCGTGATCATGGATCCGCTGGAGACCGAGACCGC
>JAYSCE010000246.1:5313-6632 GCA_041915035.1 Xanthobacter sp. | reverse complement strand
CGCGGCCGCATCCCTGCCCGGCATGTGCCGGGCAGGCTCCCGCCCTCTCCCCGTCGAGGATCGCCATGTCGCTGCCCGTGCCGCACGCCGCCGTCACTGCCCTGTCGCCGCACGACCCCGCTTCGGTCGATCTCGATGCCGGCATCGCGCTGGACGAGATCGGCAAGATCGCCCGCGCCGACCTCTCCGCATGGGCGCGGGCCATCGACGAGGGCACCTATCCCGCGACGCTGCTGCATCGCTTCGCCGATGCCGGCGCCTTCCGGCTGCATCTCTCTCAGGGGCACCAGCTCGGCAATGCCATCGAGGGCATGTCGCGCATGTCCGAGGTCTGCGCCGCCACGGGCTTCATGGCCTGGTGTCAGAACACGCTGGTCTGGTACCTCATCAACTCCGAGAACGCGGCGCCGCGCGCCAAGTATCTCGCCGCCGTCGCCACCGGCCACGTGCTTGGCGGCACCGCCCTTTCAAATCCCATGAAGTCCTTTTTCGGCATTGAGACGCTGAAGCTGAAGGGCACGCGCGTGGAGGGCGGCTACAAGGTGAAGGGCATCCTGCCGTGGGTGTCCAATCTCGGCCCCGATCATTTCTTCGGCTGCATCTTTGCCGTAGAGGGCGCCGCGCCAGTGATGGCGATCATCGACTGCGCCGAGCCGGCCGTGACGCTGAAGCCCTGCGAACCGTTCCTCGGCATGGACGGCACCGGCACCTACGCAGTGCAGGTGCGCGACCTGTTCATTCCGGACGACATGGTGCTGGCGCACGACGCCATGTCGTTTGTGAAGAAGATGCGGGCGGGCTTCATCCTCCTGCAGGCCGGCATGGCCATCGGCCTCATCCGCGACTGCATCGCCATGATGCGCGAGGTGGAGGAGCCGCTCGGCCACGTGAACCGCTACCTCGACGTCCAGCCCGACCAGATGGCCGAGGCGCTGGCGGCCATGGAGGCGGAGGTGAACACCCTCGCCGAGACGCCGTTCGAGACGAGCCCGGACTACTGGCGCCGCGTGGTTTCCGCCCGCCTGCTTGCCGGCGAGAAGAGCGTCGAGGCCGCCCATAACGCCATGCTCCACTGCGGCGCTCGCGGCTATGTGCGGGCCTCCCGCTGCCAGCGGCGCCTGCGCGAGGCGTATTTCGTGGCCATCGTCACGCCGGCCACCAAGCAATTGAAGCTGATGCTGGACCAAATGCCGGCCTGAACCGGGCCGCCCGTTTCAAAACATGAGGGGCGCAAAGCTCCCGTTGCCTTCCGAAAGACGTGTCCGCCTGACCCGCAAGATCCGACCCACCAGAGGGGATCACCATGAGCGCAATCCTGA
>JAYSCE010000246.1:0-5303 GCA_041915035.1 Xanthobacter sp. | reverse complement strand
GCCGCCCGACCTGTCGACCCTGATCCTGTCCGAGCCCACCGTCGTCATCGATACCCGCGATCCGGCCAGCTACGCCGCCGGCCACATCCCGGGTGCGGTGAACCTGCATGAGATCTTCACCTTCCTCGCAACCTCCACGCCCGAGGGCTACGCCGAGCTTCGGCAAAAATTCGCCGACGCCTTCGGCAAGGCCGGCCTCTCCGGCAAGGAAACGGCAGTCATCTACGAGCAGTCGATGAATTCCGGCTTCGGGCAGTCCTGCCGTGGCTACTTCCTGCTGACCTTCCTCGGCTATCCGAAGGTGAAGGTGCTGCACGGCGGGTTCGCCGCCTGGAGTGCGGCGGGCCTTCCCGTCTCGACGGATGTGCCAGAGCCCAAGGCAACGACCTTCCCGGTGGATCAGGCCGCCGGCGAGGTCATCATCGATGCCGCCGCCATGCTGAAGGCGGTGGAGGATCCGGCCGTCGCCAAGCTCGACGTGCGTGATGTGGACGAGTGGATCGGCGAAAGCTCATCGCCCTACGGCAAGGATTTCTGCCCCCGCAAGGGCCGCATCCCCGGCGCCAAGTGGATCGAGTGGTACCGCATGATGAAGCCGACCGCCGAAGGGCCGCGCTTCAAGTCCTCCGCCGAGATCCTCGCCGAGTGCGCCACCGTGGGCATTTCGCCGGAGACCCCCGTCTATCTCTACTGCTTCAAAGGGGCGCGGGCCTCCAACACCTTCCTCGCGCTGAAAGAGGCGGGGGTGAAGGACGTGAAGATGTATTTTGGCTCCTGGAACGAGTGGTCGCGCGATCCGTCGCTCCCCATCGAGGAGGGGCACCCGGCCGCGGCCCTCGGCTGAACCGAGCCAAAGGAGCCCCGCCGTGCCCGAGATCATCTGCTATTTCAGCCCCCAGTCCGGCTATGCCTATCTGGGGCACGGCCGCCTGCGCGAGATCGCGCGCGCGGCGGGCGCCGACATCCTGTGGCGTCCCGTCGACATCCTGAAGGTCTTCGCCGAAGGCGGCTCCACCGCCCCGGCGAAGCAGTCGCCCCAGCGCAATGCCTATCGCAAAGAGGACATCGTGCGCTGGGCCAAGGTGCGCGGCATCCCGATCAATACCGAGCCGAAGTTCTGGCCCACCGATACGCTGCCCGCCTGCCGCCTCATTGCGGCGGCGCAGCTCGAGGGCATCGATGCCGCCGACCTCATCGGCGCGTGCCTCTCCGCCGTATGGGCGCGGGACATCCAGATTTCCGAGCGGGACAACCTTGTCCGCCTGGCCAGTGAGGTAGGGCTGGATGGCGAAAAGCTCGCCACCCTCTCCGACAGCGTCGAGGCCGCCGACAAGATCGCCCGCAACACCGCCGCCGCCATCGAGGCCGGCGTGTTCGGCTCGCCCACCTATTTCGTGAACGGCCAGATGTATTTCGGCCAGGACCGTCTGTTGTTCGTGGCCGCCGCGCTGGGTGTCGCGCAGGAGCAGGTGGCCGAGGAGCATCTGTCGTGAGCGCGCCCCTCGTCATCATCGGCGCCGGGCAGGCGGCGGCGCAGGCCGTCACCTCGCTGAAGGCCGAAGGCTATGGGAAGCCCATCATTGTCATCGGCGACGAGCCTTATCTGCCTTACCAGCGCCCGCCGCTCTCGAAGGCCTATCTCGGCGGCGAGATGACCGAGGACCGGCTGGAACTGAAGGCGCCCGCCTTCTATGCCGAGGCCGGCGCCGAGATGCGCCTCTCCACCCGCGTCGCCCGCATCTTTCCGGCGGGCAAGGAGGTGGAGCTTTCCGATGGCGCCCGCCTCACCTACAGCGCGCTGCTGATTGCCACCGGCACCCGCGCCCGCGCGCTGCCCGTGCCCGGTGCGGAGCTGCCCGGCGTCTTCTCCATCCGCAGCATCGACGATGTGAAGCACTTCCGCGCGGCGGCGCAGCCGGGCGCGCGGCTGGTCATCATCGGTGGCGGCTATATCGGGCTGGAGACGGCGGCTAAGGCGAAGAAGCTGGGGCTCGATGTCACCGTGGTGGAAGGCGCGCCGCGGCTTCTCGCCCGTGTCGCCTGCACGACCATTTCCGATTTTGCTCGTGACCTGCACGAGGGCCATGGCGTCACCATTCTCACCGGCACCGGCGTCGCCCGCATTCTGGGCACGGATGGTGTGACGGGTGTCGAACTTGCCGACGGCCGGGTGCTGCCGGCCGATCTCGTGCTCTCCGCTGTCGGCGCGATGCCGAATGGCGAAATCGCCGCCGATGCTGGCCTCGCCATGGAGAACGGCATCCGCGTGGACGAGGCGACCCGCACCAGCGTGCCCGACATCTATGCTGCCGGAGACGTGGCCAACTTCCCGAGTAAGCTCTACGGCCGGCGAATTCGCCTCGAATCCGTGCAGAATGCGATCGATCAGGCCAAAGCTGCCGCAAAAGCGATCAGTGGTGGCGGTATTGCATACGATCCGATCCCCTGGTTTTGGTCCGATCAGTATGATGTGAAGCTTCAGATCGCCGGCCTTCTCGACGGGCACGACCGCACCGAGTGCGAGGGCGATGTCGCCGCGGCACGCTTCTGCGTCAGGTACTTCGTGGGGGATCGCCTCGTCGCGGTCGCCTCCGTCAACGATCCCAAAAGCCACATGCTGGCGCGCAAGGCGCTCGCCACCCCGCCACCCATCCTCGTTCCCGGGTGAGCGTGGCACGGGCATTGCCCTATCCCAGCGTCACGTTCGTCCGGTCCATCGCAAGCCCTCACGGAGAGCCCTGATGTCGATGTTTTCCAACCCGTTCTCGCTGAAGTCCACGCTGCGCCGCTGCCTGTGCGGGCGGCACGCGAGCGCGGAGGAGCATGCGGCGGCGGAGCGGGCTGCGATGCTCTCCGACGAGGCGCGCTACAAGGAGGTGGTCGCCTCCGGCCTCATGCGGGCGCTGTTCCCCAATGACCTCAAGCGCCGCGCCTTCCTGAAGGCCGTGGGCACCTCCACCGCGGCGGCGGCCCTCGCCACCTTCTTCCCGCTCGACGCCGCCACCGAGGCCTTCGCCCAGACCGGCAAGCCGGAGAAGACCGACCTGAAGGTGGGCTTCATCCCCATCACCTGCGCCACGCCCATCATCATGGCCCATCCCATGGGCTTCTACACGAAGCACGGCCTCAACGTGGAGGTGGTGAAGACGGCCGGCTGGGCCGTGGTGCGCGACAAGACCATCAACAAGGAATACGACGCCGCCCACATGCTGGCGCCCATGCCGCTCGCCATCTCGCAAGGGCTGGGCTCAAACCCGATCCCCTTCGTCGCGGCGGCCATCGAGAACATCAACGGCCAGTCCTTCACCCTCGGCATCAAGCACAAGGACAAGATGGACGTAAAGTCGTGGAAGGGGCTGAAGTTCGCCATCCCCTATGACTTCTCCATGCACAATTACCTGCTTCGCTATCTGCTGGCGGAGAACGGCCTCGACCCGGACACCGACGTGCAGCTGCGCGTGGTGCCGCCGCCGGAGATGGTGGCCAACCTGCGGGCCGAAAACATCGACGGCTTCCTCGCGCCGGACAACGTGGCCCAGCGCGCCGTTTTCGACGGCGTGGGCTTCATCCACTCCCTGTCCAAGACCATGTGGGACGGGCACCCCTGCTGCTCCTTCGCGGCCAGCAAGGAATTCATCGCCACCATGCCCAACACCTACGCGGCACTGTTGCGCGCCATCGTGGACGCCACCGGCTATGCCTCGAAGGCCGAGAACCGCAAGGCCATCGCCGAGGCCATCGCGCCGGCGGCCTATCTCAACGCTCCGCCGATCGTTCTGGAGCAGGTACTGGTGGGCAAGTACGCGGACGGCCTCGGCAACATCAAGGACGACCCCAAGCGCGTCGATTTCGATCCCTTCCCGTGGGATTCCTTCGCCGTGTGGATGCTGACCCAGATGAAGCGCTGGGGCCAGATCAAGGGCGATGTGGACTACACCAAGGTCGCCAACGAGGTGTTCCTCGCCACCGACGCAGCCAAGGTGATGAAGGAGATGGGCCTCACCCCGCCCGCCTCCACCATGAAGTCGTTCTCCGTGATGGGGAAAGTATTCGATCCGGCGAAGCCCGCCGAATACGTCAATTCTTTCGCCATCAAGCGGAGCTGATCGCATGAAGAGCCTCGGCGTGCGCGCCGGCCTCCTCTCGGTGCTGCTGCTCGTCGCCTTCTGCGCGCTCTGGCAGATCGCCGTCACCCCGAGCGCAAGCTCGGGGCCGGCACTCGATCCCGAATATGCCAAGCTGATGGGCATCGCCACCGAAGGCGCCAAATCCGCCATGCCGGGGCCGCTCGATGTGGCCGGCAAGCTCTGGGACAACCTCAAGCGGCCGTTCTACGACAACGGGCCGAACGACAAGGGCCTCGGCCTCCAGCTTCTCTATTCCATCGGCCGGGTGGCGATCGGCTACGGGCTGGCGGTGCTGGTGGCGGTGCCCATCGGCTTTCTCATCGGCATGTCGCCGCTGGCCTACCGGGCGCTCGATCCCTTCATCCAGGTGCTAAAACCCATCTCGCCGCTCGCCTGGATGCCGCTCGCGCTCTACACCATCAAGGATTCCTCCCTCTCGGCCATCTTCGTCATCTTCATCTGCTCGGTCTGGCCCATGCTCATCAACACCGCCTTCGGTGTCGGGACGGTGCGCAAGGAGTGGCTGAACGTGGCGCGGACCCTGGAGGTCGGGCCGTGGCGGCGCGCCTTCACGGTGATCCTGCCGGCGGCGGCGCCCACCATCCTGACCGGCATGCGCATCTCCATCGGCATCGCCTGGCTGGTCATCGTGGCGGCGGAGATGCTCGTGGGCGGAACCGGCATCGGCTACTTCGTCTGGAACGAGTGGAACAACCTCTCCATCGCCAATGTGATCGTCGGGATTCTGCTCATCGGCGTCGTCGGCATGGCCCTCGACCTCATTCTCGCGCGCTTGCAGAAGCGCGTGACGTTTCCGGAGTGAGGGCCATGGAGAACGATCAGAAGTTCATCTCCATCGAGGGCATCGCCCGGCGCTATCCGGCGGCGGGCGGCGGCTCCACCACGATCTTCGAGAATCTCTGGCTGCCTGTGGCGCGGGGCGAGTTCGTCTGCATCATCGGCCATTCCGGCTGTGGCAAGACGAGCGTGCTCAACATCCTCGCCGGGCTTGAGGAGCCCTCGGATGGCGTGGTGGTGGTGGACGGGCAGGCCATCTCCGGCCCGAGCCTTGACCGCGCGGTCATCTTTCAGGGCCATGCGCTGCTGCCTTGGAAGAGCGTCATCGGTAATGTGGGCTATGCGGTCTCCTCCCGCTGGCGCAAGGCGGGGCGCGCC
>JAYSCE010000245.1:0-6633 GCA_041915035.1 Xanthobacter sp. | reverse complement strand
AGCAGCACGTCCTTCACGTCGCCCTGGAGCACGCCCGCCTGGATGGCGGCGCCGATGGCGACCACCTCGTCCGGGTTGACGCCCTTGTGGGGCTCCTTGCCAAAGAACTGCTTCACCACTTCCTGCACCTTGGGCATGCGGGTCATGCCGCCGACGAGGACGACCTCGTCGATCTGCCCGGCGGTGAGGCCGGCATCCTTCAGCGCGAGCCGGCAGGGCTCGACGGTCCGCTGGATGAGGTCGTCCACCAGCGCCTCGAACTTGGCGCGGGTGAGCTTCATGGTGAGGTGCTTCGGGCCGGTCGCATCCGCCGTGATGAACGGCAGGTTGATCTCGGTCTGCGTCGCGGACGACAGCTCGATCTTGGCCTTCTCGGCGGCTTCCTTCAGCCGCTGGAGGGCGAGCTTGTCGTTGCGCAGGTCGATGCCCTGCTCCTTCTTGAACTCGTCGGCGAGGTAGCCGACGAGGCGCATGTCGAAGTCCTCGCCACCGAGGAAGGTGTCGCCGTTGGTGGACTTCACCTCGAACACGCCGTCGCCGATCTCCAGCACCGACACGTCGAAGGTGCCGCCGCCGAGGTCATAGACCGCGATGGTGCCGGCCGACTTCTTGTCGAGGCCGTAGGCGAGAGCCGCCGCGGTGGGCTCGTTGATGATGCGCAGCACCTCGAGGCCGGCGATCTTGCCGGCGTCCTTGGTGGCCTGGCGCTGGGCGTCGTTGAAGTAGGCGGGGACGGTGATGACCGCCTTCTCCACCTTCTCGCCCAGGAACGACTCGGCCGTCTCCTTCATCTTCTGCAGGATGAAGGCGGAGATCTGCGAGGGGGAATACTTCTTGCCGTCGGCTTCCACCCAGGCGTCGCCGTTGTCAGCGCGCACGATCTGGTAGGGCACAAGGTTCTTGTCCTTGGCGACGGTCGGGTCGTCATAGCGGCGGCCGATGAGGCGCTTCACCGCGAAGAAGGTGCGCTCGGGATTGGTGACGCTCTGCCGCTTGGCAGGCTGGCCGACGAGACGCTCGCCGTCCTCCGTGAAGGCGACGATGGAGGGCGTGGTGCGCGCGCCCTCGGCGTTCTCGATGACTTTCGGGGTAGACCCCTCCATCACCGCGACGCAGGAATTGGTGGTGCCGAGGTCGATACCGATGATCTTGGCCATATGATTCTCCTTGCCGGCAGGCCGACCGGGCCCTTGCGGCACCCGAGGTGGAACGTCGCGAGCCCCTCCCGCGACCGGTCCGCCGGCCCCCTGAAACTTAGAATTGGGGTTCGCCGCGAAAACGGCGATCGAGGCGCATATAGGGGGGGTGATTTGGCCCCGCAAGGCGTGGTAGCAGGCGCCACGCTCCATTTTTCACAGCCGCGCGAGGAAATCGGATGGCCCCCTCGAAGCCAGCCGCCGGGCCGGGTCCCGGCGCCGATCCGCACGCCGCCCTCGTGCTCGTGGATCTGCAGGTCGACTTCCTGCCTGGCGGCGCCCTTGCGGTACCCGGCGGCGACGAAGTGGTGCCTCTCGCCAACCGGCTCGCCACAAGCTTCCGCAACGTGATCCTGACGCAGGACTGGCACCCGCGCGGCCACATCTCCTTCGCCTCGACCCATGCGGGCCGGGCGGTCTACGACATGATCGACCTGCCCTACGGCCCGCAGATCCTCTGGCCGGACCATTGCCTGCAGGGCACGCCGGGCGCCGCCTTCGCACCGGGGCTCGACGTGCCGCACGCCCAATTGGTGGTCCGCAAGGGCCACCACAAGGTCATCGACAGCTATTCCACCTTCTACGAGGCCGACCGTACCACCCCCACGGGCCTTGCCGGATACCTCCGGGAGCGGGGGATCGATACGGTGTATCTGGCTGGCCTCGCCCTCGATTTCTGCGTGTCGTGGTCGGCGGTGGATGCCGCTCGGCACGGTTTTACCACCTATGTGATCGAGGATGCCTGCCGGTCCATCGACGTGGACGGCTCGCTGGCGGCCGCCCTGGCCGACATGGAGCGGGTCGCGGTCCGCCGGCTGGCGGCGACGGACCTGCTCGCCTGATGCCTGCTCAATCCTGATCGGCGGCCGTCATCATGCCGAACGGCGCGCCGGTGGCGTCGCAAACGATGGCGATGCGGCCGACGCCGGGAATGTCGAACGGCTCGCGGATCACCTGCCCGCCCGCCGCCTTCAGCCGGTCCACGCGCGCGCCCACGTCGTCCACGTTGATGTAGCTGAACCAGTGGGGCGGCACCTGCGGCGGCAGGATGTCGGTCTTGTCCATCATCCCGGCCACCGGCTCGCCGCCGAGGGTCGCGACATAATAAGCGTGGCCGCCATCCATGGGCATCTCGCTGAAGGTCCAGCCCAGCGTCGCGGAATAGAAGGCCTGCGCCTTCTCCACGTCGTCGGTCATCAGCTCGTTCCAGTAGAATTTCCCGTGCGGGCCCATCGGCGCCTCCCTCGAACGGCCGGATGGCCGGCGGCACTATGCCCGAGGCACGGCGCCGCCGCCACGCAGGGCGAGGCTTACTCCACGATCAGGATGATCCGGCGCGAGCGCGGCTCCACCACCGCCGCCTCGTTGCCGGGGAGCGTGACGTAGCGGTATTGGGAGAGGCCGGGGTCCGGCGCGTAACCCGCTTGGTCCAGCGTTTGGTAGCCGTCCTCGTCGGCGTCATCCGCGCCATAGCCCGGCTGGTCGTAACCCGGCTGCGCCACCGCCTGCCCGTAGCGGCCATAAGGCTCCGATGCGGGACCGAAGCGGCGCAGGTCGACGTCCGGCGGCACCACGGCCCCCACCTCGGCGACGAAGCCGCCGGGGACATAGGCCGGCGGGACCGGGTGGCGCACCACATAGGTCTCGATGTAGCGCCGCTGCACCGGCGTGAACGTCACATACCCGCCCGGCACCGCCACCGTGGTCTGGGCGACGGCCGGCGCGACGCTTCCGGCGACGACCAGCGGGACGAAAGCAACGGCGGCGAGGCCGGACAGCGCGACGCCGCGAGAGACAAGACCAATTGACAGGAGATGATTGCGCATGACGACAACTCCTCTTCCCGACCCCAGCACCGGGAAGGCATCGTCAGCGCCGATTCTGTCGGCATATGGCCGAAACTTCAGATGAAATATATAGTTACTACCTTGTTAAAACCGGCGCCGGGACAAGGGAAAGCCACCATGCCGCTGCCGCTTCCTCTTCAATTCGCCAAGGTCTCGGCGTTCGGCCGATGACGGGAACTACGGCGACCATCCCGGGGGCCCTTGAACTCCAGCCCGGCGCCCTGTGGTTCCGCGAGGCGCTGGACCGGGAGGCGCAGGCGGCGCTGCTCGCCGACATCCGTTCGGTGCTCGACGACGCACCGCTCTTCACCCCCACCATGCCCCGCTCCGGCCAGCCGTTTTCCGTGCGCATGAGCAATTGCGGGCCGCTCGGCTGGGTGTCGGATGCCACCGGCTACCGTTACCAGAGCTTCCATCCGGACACGCGCCGCCCCTGGCCGGCCATGCCGCCGCGGCTGTTGGACCTGTGGCAGCGCCTTGCCGGCAGGGCGGCGCCGCCCGAGGCGTGCCTCATCAATTATTATGCGCCCGACGCCCGCATGGGCCTGCATCAGGACCGCGACGAGGCCGATTTCACTGCGCCGGTCCTGTCCGTTTCGCTGGGTGACACCGCCGTCTTCCGCGTGGGCGGCGAAACGCGGCGGGGGCCGACACGCTCCATCCACCTCGCCTCGGGCGATGTCTTCCTGCTGTCGGGCCCGAGCCGCCTCGCCTTCCACGGCATCGACCGCCTGCTGCCCGGCACATCCCGCCTGCTCCCAGAGGGCGGGCGCTTCAACCTCACGCTGCGGCGTGTCACCGCCGCGTGAGCGGCCACTTTTCCGCCACGTCATTCACAGAAAAGCCGGATTAGCACCGGACACAGTTGAACCGGCCCGCTGGCGAAGGCCCGCTTTGGCCGGGTTCCCGCCGGAGCCCTCGATGCGCCTCGTCTCCAAGTCCGCCTCTTTCTCCGCTTTCCTCTCCGCAGCCTTCGCCTTTTTGCTTGCCGTCACGCTGGCGCTGCCGGCTGGAGCCGTGGAGCTGATGTATCCGCGTGGCTCCGCTCTCGGCCTCGTGCCACCGCCGGGCATGGTGGAGAGCAACCAGTTCGCCGGCTTCGAGGACGACGACACCAAGTCCTCTATCCTGATCGTGGACATGCCGGCCGATGCCTACCCCCAGCTCGTCACCGGCTTCAGCGAGCAGGCGCTGACCACGCGCGGTGTCACTCTGGAAGACCGCGAGGACTTCCCCCTCAAGGATGCGAAGGCGATCCTGTTCATCGGGCGGCAGACCGCCGGGCCGATCACCGTGCGCAAATGGGTGCTGCTGGTGGGCAGCGACAAGGGAACGGGCATCGTCACCGTGCAGGTGCCGGAGACGGGCGCCGCGGCCTATCCCGACAAGGTGGTGCGGGAGGCACTGTCCACCATCACATTCCGCAACGTCGCGGATCAGGCCGGTTCCCTGCCCTTCGCGGTCACCAACCTCGCCGGCTTCCGCCCGGTGCGGGCGCTGGGCGGCACGACGCTGCTGCTCACCGACGGACCGAAGGATGCCCTCGACGGCCCCGACCAGCCGGTGTTCGTCGTCTCCATCGCCGGCGGGGCGCCGCGCGACGACGAGCGGCGCCAGGTCGCGCTGCGCGCCCACTCCACCATTCCCGGCGTGAAGGACCTCAAGCTCGACCGCGCCGAGCCGCAGCGCATCAACGGACAGGCCGGCTTCGAGGTGATGGCCACCGGCGCCGACGCCCGCACCGGCGTGCCCATCAAGGTGGTGCAGTGGATCCGCTTCGGACCCACTGCCTATATCCGCATGGTGGGCGTGACCAAGCTCGACGCCTTCCCCGACGTCTACGACCGCCTGCGCGCGCTCCGGGATGGCGTGGAGTCCCGCTGAGGGCACATTGCGCCGGTACCACAAGCGGGATTACCCTTCGCGGTCACTTTTCCGCCGGGGACCGCTCATGCCCATGTCCGGGCCCAAGGATACACTGAGGGATCCGCTGCCCGACAGCGCGCTCCCCCTGCCGCGGGCGGGAGCGGACTTCGGCGCCATCGACGCGGACGAGGCGTGGATCGCCGTCATCCGCAAGATGGACGAGACCTACGCGGAGCTGGTCCGCCAGCAGGTGGAGCTGGAGGCCAAGAACACCGCGCTGGAAGAGGCGCAGGGCTTCATCGCCGGCCTCCTCGGCTCCATGACCGACGTGCTGGTGGCGTGCGACCTCTCCGGACGGGTAGAGCAGGTGAACCTCGCCGCGGAACGCGCCTTCGGCCAGAGAGCCGAGGCTCTGCTGGGCCGTCCCCTGTCCGATCTGCTCGATGCCTCGTCCGAGACCACGGCGGCGGACGTGCTCGCCACTGTCGCCCGGCGCCAGCGCATCGCCGACCGGGAATTTACACTGGCGACGCCGGACGGGCCGCTCGCCATCGCGGTCAACGGCGCGCTGAGGTTCGATCCGCGCGGGCGCGCGGTGGGCATCGTGCTGGTGGGCCGCCCCATCGGCGAGCTGCGCGCCGCCTACGGCGCTCTCGCCAAGGCTCACGAGCACCTGAAGCGCACCCAGCAGCAATTGGTCCATGCCGAGAAGATGGCCTCCCTCGGCCGCCTCGTGGCCGGCGTCGCCCATGAGCTGAACAATCCCATCTCCTTCGTCTACGGCAACGCCCATGCGATGAAGCGCTATGCCGAGCGGCTGATCGCCTACCTCGATCAGGTCCATGCGGGCGCGGACGGCGCGGCGCTGGCGAAGGCACGGGGCGAATTGCGCATCGACCGGGCGCTGTCTGACATCCCCGCCACCCTCTCCGGCATGCTGGAGGGCGCCGAGCGGGTCCGCGACATCGTGGCGGACCTGCGCCGCTTCTCCTCCGACCGGCGCGAGGCGCGGGAGGTGTTCGACCTCGCCGGCGTGGTGCGCTCGGCGGTGGACTGGGTGGCCAAATCCCAGATGCCGGACCTGCCCATCACCGTTGCCGTGCCAGAGGGGCTGGAGGCGGTGGGCCATCCCGGTCATATCCATCAGGTGATGATGAACCTCGTGCAGAATGCCGTGGACGCCATGGAAGGGCGAGCCGACCGCCGGCTCGAGATCACCGGTACCCGCTTCCAGACGCCCGACGGGCTCCAGGTGGCGGTGCGCGTGCGGGACACCGGACCGGGCATTCCCGATGCGCTCATGGACCGCATCTTCGATCCCTTCTTCACCACCAAGCCGGTGGGCAAGGGCACCGGCCTCGGTCTCTCCATCTGCTACCGCATCGCCGAGGAACATGAAGGGCGGCTCGAGGCGGCCAACCATCCCGAGGGCGGTGCCATCCTTTCCCTCGTGCTGCCGGCGGCGCCGTGATGCGGGACGCGCCCTTCACCGTGCTCTGGCTGCAGTCGGGCGGCTGCGGCGGCTGCACCATGTCGCTGCTCTGCGCCGAGGCGCCGGACCTCGCCGCGACGCTCGCCTCCGCCAACATCCGCTTCCTGTGGCATCCCACCCTCTCGGAGGAAACCGGGGACGAGGCCATCGCCCTTTTCGAGGCGGTGCTTTCCGGCGAGATCCGGCTCGATGCCCTGTGCATCGAAGGCGCATTGCTGCGGGGGCCAAATGG
>JAYSCE010000244.1:4767-6727 GCA_041915035.1 Xanthobacter sp. | reverse complement strand
CACGCGGTCTGGATCATGGCTGAACGGCGCGCCGGTCCGCTCGCAATAGGGCCGGCTGATGAAGGAGAGTTGGCCCCAGCAAGGCCCGCACAATCCCCCCGCCGCGGCCGTGATGCTTCCGCAGGCGATGCAGGTGGGCGGGAGTGCTAGGCCGAGCAATGCTGACCCAACGCCGCGCGCGACGGCGCCCGCCCGGCCGATCCGCTCCGAAATGCCTGCCGACAAAAGGTCCATTCATGCCCCCGGATCATCTTCCGTCCGGGGGCGATGCCTGTAAAGCCGAGCCTCAGCGTGGCGTGAAAGTCCGCAGCAGCAAAGCGTTGGCGATGACGCTGACCGAGGAGAGCGCCATGGCCGCCGCCGCCACCATGGGCGACAGGAGCAGCCCGAGGCTGGGATAGAGCACACCGGCCGCGATGGGCACGCCTGCCGCATTGTAGAGGAAGGCGAACAGCAGGTTTCGACGGATGTTGGCCATGGTCGCCCGGGACAAAGCCCGGGCATGGGCGATGCCGGCGAGATCGCCCTTGAGCAGGGTGATACCCGCACTCTCCATCGCGATGTCCGTGCCCGTGCCCATGGCGATGCCCACGTCCGCTACGGCGAGGGCCGGGGCATCGTTCACGCCGTCGCCGGCCATGGCCACGATGTGCCCTTCCTTGCGCAGGCGCTCGACCACCTCGGCCTTGCGGGCCGGCAGGACTTCCGCCTCCACTTCGATGATGCCGAGGCGCTTGGCTACGGCCAATGCCGTGGTGCGGTTGTCGCCGGTGAGCATGACGACACGCACGCCGTCTTGCTGGAGCCGCTTCAGCGCCGCCTCTGTCGTATCCTTCACCGGATCGGCGATGGCAACAAGGCCGGCGGCCTTGCCATCGATGGCGACGAACACCGCCGTTGCCCCCTCGCGGCGGAAGCTCTCGGCGATTGCGGTCTGATGGTCGGTGTGAACGCCGATCTCGCTCATGAAGGCCGCGTGGCCCACGGCGATCGCGTGACCTTCCACCTGTCCGACGATGCCCTTCCCCGCCGGGCTCTCGACACCGGACGGCTCGGAGGTGACAAGCTCGCGCGCCGCCGCCTCGTGGACGATGGCAGCTCCGAGCGGGTGTTCGCTCGCCCGCTCCAGTGCGGCGGCCAAGCGCAGCACCTCGTCCTCGCTGCGGCCGTTGAAGGCGCGCACGGCGATCACCTTGGGCTTGCCGACGGTGAGGGTGCCGGTCTTGTCCACCACCACCACGTCCACCTTCTCCATGCGCTCCAGAGCCTCGGCGTTGCGCACCAGCACGCCGAGCTGGGCACCTCGGCCAACGCCCACCATCACCGACATGGGTGTGGCGAGGCCGAGGGCGCAGGGGCAGGCGATGATGAGCACGCTCACCGCCGCCATCAGCGCGAAGGTGAGCCGGGGCTCGGGGCCGACCGCCATCCACACGGCGAAGGCGACGACGGCTGCGCCGAACACCAGCGGCACGAACCAGCCGGAAACCTGATCCGCCAGCCGCTGGATCGGCGCGCGGGACCGCTGCGCCTGCGCCACCATCTGCACGATCTGAGAGAGCAGGGTGTCGCTTCCCACCTTCTCCGCCTTCATGGTGAAGACGCCGGAAGCGTTGACCGTGCCGCCGATGACCTTCTCGCCGGGCTCGCGGGAAACGGGCAGCGACTCGCCGGTGACAAGGCTTTCGTCCACTACGGCCCGCCCATCGGCCACCGTGCCGTCCACCGGCACCTTCTCGCCCGGGCGCACGCGCAGGACGTCGCTGGGGGCGACGAGGCCGAGGTCGATGGTTTCGTCCGTGCCATCCGGCCGGATGCGCAGGGCGGTTTTCGGTGCGAGGGAGAGCAGGGCCTTGATGGCGCTCGATGTCTGGTCGCGGGCGCGCAGCTCCAGCACCTGACCGAGCGCGACCAGCACGGTGATGACCGCCGCCGCCTCGAAATAGACCGCCACGCGGCC
>JAYSCE010000244.1:0-4757 GCA_041915035.1 Xanthobacter sp. | reverse complement strand
GGCGCGAAGGTGCCCACCAGCGAATAGAGGTAGGCGACCCCCGTGCCCATGGCGATAAGGGTGAACATGTTGAGATGCCGCGTCTTCAGCGACAGCCAACCGCGCTGGAGGAACGGCCAGCCCACCCAGAGCACGACAGGTGTCGCGAGGGCGAACTGCACATAGTTCGAGATCTGTTGCGGCAGTGGGGACCAGCCGAACAGATGGCCGCCCATCTCCAGCACGAAGACGGGGAGGGTGAGCGCGAGGCCGATCCAGAAGCGGCGGGTCATGTCCACCAACTCGTGGTTCGGCGCCTCGTCGAGGGTGACGACCTCCGGCTCCAGCGCCATGCCGCAGATGGGGCAGATGCCGGGGCCGATCTGCCGGATCTCCGGGTCCATGGGGCAGGTGTAGATGGTGCCCGCCGGCACTTCGACCGGAGGAGGCGGCGCGGTGCCGCCCACGTAGCGAACGGGATCGGCCTTGAACTTGGTCTCGCAGGAGGAGGAACAGAAGAAATAGGGCTTCTTCTCGTGCCGGGCCGAATATTTGGCCGTGCCGGGCGACACCATCATGCCGCACACCGGGTCCTTCACCGGCGCGAGATAGGTCTCGGGGGCCGCTTCGAACTTGGTCTTGCAGCCGTTGCAGCAGAAGAAATATGTGCGCCCCTCATGTTCGGTCGTGGGCTTGCCCACGGCCGGGTCGGTCTTCACGTCCATGCCGCACACCGGATCCTTCACCGTCTCGGGCAGCGCCGGTCTGGCGGCACCCGAGAGGTCGAGCGGGGGCGGGGCCTTGCCACCGCAGCAATCGCCGCCGTGGGAGGAATGGTCGTGTGATGAGTGGTCGTGTGCCATGGCGGCTCCGCAAATCCGTTTGCCAGCGTTAGGCCGCATCGGAGGAGGTGGCCTTGCGCTGGCTCATGTTCAAGGCGGCAATAAACCCCCTGGGGGTATCGTCTCTTGTCCAATATACCCATAGGGGGTATATGGCAAGGCATGCGCAGCCCGACCAAAGAGCAAGTCCAGAAGCGCCTGAGCCGCATCGAGGGCCAGGTGCGCGGCCTCTCCCGCATGGTGGAGGAGGATCGCTACTGCATCGACATCATCACCCAGCTTTCGGCGGTCCGCGCCGCCTTGCGGCGGGTGGAGGAGGAGGTGCTGAAGGATCATGTGGGGCATTGCGTCGAGCACGCCATCCGCTCCGGCGACGCGGAGGACCAGCGCCGCAAGGTGGCGGAACTGATGGAGGTCATCGTCCGCAGCGAGCGGTGAGGGCCGGGCTCAGGCCCGCTCGATGAAGGTCAGCTCGCTCTCGTCATAGGCGCGCCGCTCGATCTCGCGGAAGCCGTCCGGCGTCACGAACAGGCCGGTGCGCTCCTCAATGATGAGCAGTGCATCTGCGGTGAGCCAGCCGCCTTCGACAGCCGCGGCGATCGCCTGCTCTGCGAGGCCCTTGCCGTAGGGGGGATCGCAGAAGACGAGGCCATAAGGCTCGCCCGGCCCCATGGGCCCAAGGCGGGTGGCATCGCGGCGAAACACTTTGGTGACGCCGGTGAGGCCCAGCGCCTCCACGTTGTCGCGGATGAGGCCTCGCGCTTCCGCCGCTTCCTCCACGAACAGCGCGAATCGCGCGCTGCGAGACAGCGCCTCGATGCCCAGCGCGCCGGTGCCGGCGAACAGGTCGAGCACGCGCGCGCCCTCGCACGGATCTCCATAGGCGTGGGCAAGCACGTTGAACAGACTTTCACGCAGCCGGTCGGAGGTCGGCCGCGTGAGGCTGGAGGACGGGCCTTTCAGCGCCCGTCCCTTGAGGCGGCCCCCCACGATGCGCATGGGTCACACGTCCGCGTCAGCGTTTGCCGCGCGGACCGCCCGGCTTGCCGGGGCCGGAGCGTCCCGCGCCGGGCTTTCCCCCCGGTTTGCCGCCGGAAGGCCGGCCACCGGGCTTGCCGAATCCCTTGCCCGGACCCTTCCCGCCAAAGCCGCCGGGCTTTCCCGCCGGCCGGCCGCCGGGCCTGCCACCACCGGGACGATCTTCGAATGTACGGGTGCGGCCGGCTGGCTTATCGCCATAGCTGCGCTCACGCGGCGGCCTGCCACTGAAATCGCCGCGACCTTCCGGCCGGGGCCGACCAGGGGCGGGACGATCGCCTTCGGGCCTGTCACCGCCGAAGCTGCGGCTGCGGGCAGGCTTGTCTCCATAATCGCCCCCACGTCCTTCCGGCCGGGGCCGGGCGCGGGCCGGGCGATCGCCCTCAGTCCGGTCGCCGCTAAAGCTGCGGGAACGGGCCGGCTTGTCGCCGAAGTCGCCACCACGACCCTCGGGGCGCGGACGGCGGGTCGGACGGTCGCCCTCGGGCCTGTCACCACCGAAGCTGCGGGAACGGGCGGGCTTGTCGCCAAAATCGCCACCGCGCCCTTCCGGACGCGAGCGAAACGGGCGGTCGCCTTGCGGGCGCTCGCCCTCGCGGCGGGGGCCGGAGCGCTTGAAGCCGCCGTCGTCCTCATACCGGCGCGGACGCTCGTCGCCGCCGCCGGAGCGGGTGGGACGGCGACGGAAATCTTCCTTCTCCTCGCGGGGGCCGCGCCCACGGGGGGCGTCATCGCGGAAGGAGGGGCGCCCCTCGCGGCGCGGACGCTCGGCAGCACCCTCGTCCCGGCTGCGGCGGAAGGGACGCCCTTCCCCCTCACCCGCGGCGGGACGGGCCCGGCGCGGCGCCTCGTCCTTCGGCGCGCGTACACGCTCGACCTTCACGGCGCGGCCCTTACGGTCGGCGACGGTGCCCACGCGCTCGGTGCCGTGCTCCTCGCTGGCGCGACGGCGCACGCGCGGGGCGGCGGGGCGGATGACGTCCTCCACCGGCGCGTCGAACTCCTCCCGCTCACGGCTGGCGCGGCGGGCCGGGGCCTTCAGCCCCCCGGCCTTGTCGGCCGCAGCCTGCTTGCGTCCCGCGGGACGGTAGGCCGGGCGCACCGGGACGTCCTCGATCTCCCGCTCCACCAGCGGTCCGGCAAAATCCGCACCGGCGGCGGCGGCGAGGTCGGCACCGATCTGGTCACGCAGCACGCGGGTGCGCACTTCCTCGACACTGCCCTCGGGGATCTCGCCCAGCTGGAACGGACCGTAGGACACGCGGATCAGCCGGTTCACGGCGAGGCCGAGCGCGCCCAGCACGTTGCGGATCTCACGGTTCTTGCCTTCGCGCAGGGATACGGTGATCCAGGCATTGGCGCCCTGCACGCGGTCGAGTTCCGCCTCGATGGGGCCGTACTCAACGCCGTCGACTGTGATGCCCTTGAGGAGCGTGTCGAGTTTCGCCTGGTCGATCTCGCCATTGGCGCGCACGCGGTAGCGGCGCAGCCAGCCGGTCTCCGGCAGCTCCAGCACGCGGGCGAGGCCGCCGTCGTTGGTGAGAAGAAGCAGGCCTTCGGAATTGAGGTCGAGCCGCCCCACGCTGACGAGGCGCGGCAGGCCCTTGGGCAGGATTTCGAACAGCGTCGTGCGGCCTTCCGGGTCCCGGTTGGTGGTCACGACGCCCTTGGGCTTGTGGTAAAGGAAGAGGCGGGTGCGCTCGCGCTCCGGCAGCGGCTCCCCATCGATGGTGATGGCGTCGGCCGGCGTGACGGTGACGGCGGGGCTGGTGAGCACCTCGCCGTTCACGGCCACGCGGCCGGCCTCGATCCATTCCTCGATCTCGCGGCGCGAGCCGAGGCCGGCGCGGGCGACGACCTTGGCGACGCGCTCGGCCTCCTTCTGGGGGGCGGCGGGAAGTTCGCGCTTCTGGCGCGGAACGCGGTTCTTGTCCTTGCGGGGCGGTGATGTGCGCGGCATGAGGGGGAGTTAGCACAGCGCAGGCTGCGCGGCGAGCGCGGCGATGAGTCGGGCGAGACCGGGGGCGGTTAAGGGCACCATGTCGGGAACCTTCATGCAGATGGCGCTCAACGAGGCGCGCGCGGCGGCCGAGCGGGGCGAGGTTCCGGTGGGCGCGGTTCTCGTGCGCGGCTCGGAGGTTATCGCCCGCAACGGCAACCGCACGCGAGAGCTGAACGACCCCACCGCCCATGCGGAGATGCTGGTGGTGCGCGCGGCGGGCGCGCAGCTCAAGTCCGAGCGGCTTATGAACTGCGATCTCTACGTGACGCTGGAGCCCTGCGCCATGTGCGCGGCGGCGCTCTCCTTCGCGCGCATCCGCCGGCTTTATTTCGGCGCGCCGGATCCCAAGGGCGGTGCCGTGGAGCACGGCCCGCGCTTCTTCTCCCAGCCCACTTGCCACCACACGCCCGAGGTCTACGGCGGCATCGCCGAGCGGCAGGCGGCTGAGGTTCTGCGGGCCTTCTTCCAGGAACGCCGGTAGCCCGTCTACGGGCGTCCCTGGGCCAAAAACGGCATCGCCACATCAAGAGTCGCCTTCGGCGCCTCCTCTGCCAGGAAATGGCCGGCTTCGATCGCCTGGCCTTCCACCTGGGGCGCGAATGCCTTCCAAGCCTCCAGTGGGCTCGCACCTCTGCTCGGAATGCCGGCCGCGCCCCATAACGCGAGCGTCGGGCAGGAGAGGGTGCGCGCGGCGGCAATATCCGCCTCATCGTGGGCGAGATCGATGGTGGCGCCGGCTCGATAGTCCTCGCACATGGCGTGGAGGCGATCCGGGGACGAAATGGCTGCGCGATAGGCAGACATGGCGCGCGGATCGAAGGCCGAAATGTCCTTGTGCGCCGTCCAACTCGCCATGGTCCAGTCGAGGAACCATGCGGGATTCCCACCCACCAGCT
>JAYSCE010000243.1:0-6777 GCA_041915035.1 Xanthobacter sp. | reverse complement strand
GACGCGCATCGATGTGCTGGCCATGACCATCTATACGGAGTTCACCCTCAACGCGAACTTCGCCACCGCGGCGGCGCTCTCCATCGCCCTCGGCCTCATCACCTGGGCGGTGCTCGCCCTTTCGCGCAACCTCGCCGGCTCCGGCGTGGCGGCGGCCGGCTGAGGCGCGCCATGAAAACCCACGGCATGAAGACCCACCGCCTCACCTTCACCTTCCAGCTCTTCGTCACGCTGCTGGCGGCCGCCTTCCTCATGGTGCCGGCCGGCGCCTCCATCCTCGCCGGCTTCACCGCCAATTACTTTCGCGGCGTCTCCTCCGGCCTCACCCTGGACTGGGTGAAGCAGGTGCTGGCGCTTTATTCCGACACCATCTGGCTTTCAATCGGCATAGCGCTCGGCACGCTGGCGGCAACCCTCGTCCTCGCCGTGCCCGCCGCCTGGGCGCTGGTGCGGCGCCCCTCGCGCCTCGCCCGCATCGTGGAGGAGGTAGTGACGCTGCCGGTGGCGGTGCCGGGCCTTGCGCTCGCGCTGGCGCTCATCCTCGCCTATGGCGCCATCCGCGAGTTCCGCATGAGCCCGGCCTTCATCCTCACCGGCCACGTGCTCTACACTTTGCCCTTCATGCTGCGCTCGGTGATGGCGGTGCTCGCCGCCGTCGATATCCGTTCGCTGGAGGAAGGCGCGGCCTCGCTCGGCGCCTCGCCGCTGCAGCGTTTCTTCCATGTGGTGCTGCCCAATGCGAAGGGCGGCATCCTGGCCGGGGCACTGATGGTGGTGACACTCTCCATCGGCGAGTTCAACCTCACCTGGATGCTGCACACGCCACTGACCAAGACGCTGCCGGTGGGCCTCGCCGACAGCTACGCCTCCATGCGCCTCGAAATCGCGAGCGCCTACACTTTGGTCTTCTTCGTCATGATCGTGCCTTTGCTCCTCGCCCTCCAGATGTTCGGCCGCACCACGGGGAGCGCGCGATGACCACACCCACCGGCGCCGCCATCTCCATCGCCGGCTGCGGCAAGACCTATCCGGACGGCACGCGGGCGCTCTCGCCGGTGGACCTGGAGGTGAAGGCGGGCGAGACGCTGGTGCTGCTCGGCCCCTCCGGCTGCGGCAAGACCACGTTGCTCCGCCTCATCGCCGGGCTGGAGACGCCCGACGCCGGCGGGCGCATCGCCTTCGACGGGGTGGACGTGACCGCCCTGCCCATCGAGAAGCGCAACGTGGGCATGGTGTTCCAGTCCTACGCTCTGTTCCCCAACATGAGCGTCATCGACAACGTGGCATACGGCCTGCGGGTGCGCGGGGTGGGAACGGAGGCGCGGCGGACGCAGGCGGCCTCCGTGCTCGCCATGATGCGCATCGAGGCACTGGCCGAGCGGCGCATCGACCAGCTCTCCGGCGGCCAGCGCCAGCGCGTGGCGCTCGCCCGTGCCCTCGCCGTGCGGCCGCGCGTGCTGCTGCTGGACGAGCCTTTGACTGCCCTCGATGCCGCCCTGCGCGAGCATCTGCGCAGCGAGATCGACGCGCTGCTCCGCCGCCTCGCCATCACCGCCGTCTATGTCACCCACGACCAGGCCGAGGCGCTGGCGCTGGGTGACCGCATCGTGGTGATGAAGAACGGCGCCATCGCCCAGGTGGGCACACCGCGCGAGGTCTATTTCCAGCCGGCGGACGATTACGTCGCCGGCTTCGTCGGCATCACCAACCGGCTGGAGGGCATCGTGCGCAACGGCCGCTTCGAGACCGCCGCCGGCATCCTGCCCGTGGCGGCGCCGGACCAGTCCAAGGCGCGGCTCCTGTTCCGGCCCGAGGCGGTGCGCCTCGTGAGCCCGGCGGACGCGACGCTGGTGTTCCAGGTGGCGCAGGTGGAGTTTCAGGGCCCGCGCCAGCGGGTGACGCTCAACGCCGGCGACGGCACCCGTATCATCGCCGAGGCACCCGCCGACCTGCCTCTCGTTGCCGGGGCGGCCATCGGCCTTGCCCTCGATGCCAACCGCTACACTCTGGCCTGACCCATGCTGATCGCCCAGCTCACCGACACCCACATCCGCCGTCCCGGCACGCTGGCCTACGGGGTCGTGGACACCGCGACCTACCTGGAGGCGGCGGTGGCGCACATCCTTGCGCTGGATCCGAAGCCCGACGCGGTGATCGTCACCGGCGACCTGACCGATTTCGACGACCCGGAGGAATACGCCCGCTTCCGCGCCATCGTCGCGCCCCTCGGCCTGCCGCTATTTCCAATTCCCGGCAATCACGACAGCTCCGCCGGGCTGCTGGCTGCCTTTCCCGAGATCGCCGCCCGCTGCGCGGGCGGGCGGGTGAACTATGTGGTGGAGGATTTCCCGCTGCGGCTGGTGATGCTCGATTCCACCGTCTACGGCCGGCCCCACGGCACGCTGGGCGACGAGGGCCTCGCCTTCCTCGATGCGGCGCTCGCCGCCGCGCCGGACCGGCCGGCGCTGGTGTGTGCGCACCATCCGCCGTTCCTCACCGGCATCCGCCACATGGACGTGCAGAACCTGTTCGATGCGGCGGGGCTGGAGGCCGTGCTGCGGCGGCATCCGCAGGTCGTGGGCTTCACCTGCGGCCATGTGCACCGGGCGGTAACGACCACCTTCGCCGGCATCGCCGCCACCATCGCACCCGCGCCGGCTCATTCGGTCAGCCTCGCGCTGGACCCGGACGCGCCGCCAACCTTCCACATGGAGCCGCCGAGCCTGTCGCTGCACCTGCTGGAAGACGGGCGGCTCGTGACCCACCGCAGCTTCATCGGCGCCTTTTCAGGCCCGCATCCCTTCTTCGGGCCGGACGGCAAGGCCATCGGCACGCCGGGCTGAGGCTCAAAACAAAAAGCCCCGGACGAGCCGGGGCTTTTCAGTTGGGGAGAGATGGGATCAGCCGCCCGCCACCGGCAGCGGGATCGGCGCCGGGCCGGCCGCGGTACTGCGCGAGGCGGTGTGCTTCGCAACCCGGTCCGCATAAGGCAGCTCCAGCCGCTCCCACACGTCCGACAGAGCGGTCGCCAGATGGGCGATCAGCGCGTCGTCATGGAACGGGGTGGGGGTGATGCGCAGGCGCTCCGTGCCGCGCGGCACGGTGGGGTAGTTGATGGGCTGGATGTAGATGCCGTACTCGGCGAGCATCAGGTCGCTCGCCATCTTGCAGGCCTTGGCGTCACCCACCATCACCGGGACGATGTGGGTGGGCGTCTCCATCTGCGGCAGGCCGGCGGCGGCGAGGGCCGCCTTGACCTTGGCCACCTGGGTGCGCTGGCCGATGCGCTCGGCCTGCGACGTCTTCAGGTGGCGCACCGAGGCGGTGGCCGCCGCGGCGACGGCCGGCGGCAACGCGGTGGTGAAGATGAAGCCCGGCGCATAGGAGCGCACGGCATCGATGATGAGGCGCTTGCCGGTGATGTAGCCGCCGACCACGCCGAAGGCCTTGCCCAGCGTGCCCTCGATCACGTCCACCCGGTGCATCACGCCGTCACGCTCGGCGACGCCGCCGCCGCGCTCGCCATACATGCCGACCGCGTGAACCTCGTCGAGATAGGTCATGGCGCCATAGCGCTCGGCGAGATCGCAGATCGCGCCGATGGGGGCGATGTCGCCGTCCATGGAATAGACGCTCTCGAACACCACCAGCTTCGGCCGGTCGCCAGCCGCCTTCAGCAGCTCTTCGAGATGGTCGAGGTCGTTGTGGCGGAAGATGGCCTTCTGCCGGCCGCCGTGGCGAACGCCCTCGATCATGGAATTGTGGTTGAGCTCGTCCGAGATCACCACGCAATCGGGGATCAGGCGGACGATGGTGGAGATGCCGGTGGCGTTGGAGATGTAGCCCGAGGTGAAGACGAGGCCCGATTCCTTGCCGTGCAGGTCGGCCAGCTCGCGCTCGAGCATCACGATCTCATGGCTGTTGCCCGAGATGTTGCGGGTGCCGCCCGCGCCGGCGCCACGCGCCTTGGCCGCCTCGCACATGGCGGCGACCACGTCGGGATGGCTGCCCATGCCGAGATAGTCGTTGGAGCACCACACCACGATGTCGCGCGGGCCGCCCGGCGAGTGCCACACCGCCCGCGGGAAGCGCGAAGCGTCCCGCTCGATCTCGGCGAAGGTGCGATAGCGGCGCTCCTTGCGCAGGGCGTCGATGGCGTCGGCAAAGAAATGGTCGTAGGTCATTCCGAACCCTGCGGCGGCAGACGGGATCGCGGGTGGATCCTCATTGTTCTAAGATTATGCAGCAACCTTGCTCCTTGTATTGATACCAATCAAGGGCAGAGCGCGACGCGCGGCGATCCGGCGCAACCCTGTGCTGGAACTGCACAAATGCCGCACCGCAACAGGCCGCGCGGAAGCAAGGTAGGTCAACGGCCTTCCGCGCAGCTTGCGTGAAAATGGCGGCTTCCGGCGGATCGCGCCGCGACCTGCGCGATCTTGTCAGACCTGCCCTGCGCGCCTGCACTGATCTTCATCAAATTGCCCCTTGCGAAGGCGGTACGAATCCCCTACATCCGCGTTGCCCAAATTCGCACGTGCCTGTGGTCGCGTGTCGGTCGGTAGGATCTCCGGACAAGAGGCCGGAAAGCTGCCAGGACGATCGACAAGCCGGAGGGAACCGGCCCACCCCGCTCCTCAATGCGGGGGACGTGACTTGAAGCAACGACGTAAGGGCTTTTTTGGTCTCGGTCGGCCCTCCAAAGGTCGGCGTTACTAAAGAGGCACTACATCTTGCCGGCCGTGCGGAGCGGGACTCTCCCTCTCCAATCGTGCGCAGTCGTCCTCGCTCCTGCTTTGCCTTGCGGCCAAGCGGGCGGTTCTGCTGCCGTTCGGTCCGATGATGCGGCCGGGTAAAGCCCCGGCGAAGCGGGTACGGCCCGCAGACGTCCGGCGTGTCCACATCGCCGGGCGAATGCGAGCGCGTGCCCCGGGCTCTCCCAGAGGGAGCGTCCGTCCTGTCGTCGCGCAGTTCCCTGCGCTTCACTGGCTTCAGGTCACGGGGAGGTATCCATGACCGATCGCATCCGCGAATTCCTGCGTACCCGGCGAGAGGATGGCCCCTGCGTGGTGGTGGACCTCGACGTGGTCCGTACCAACTATCTCTCGTTCGCCCGCGCGCTGCCGGACACCCGCGTGTTCTATGCCGTGAAGGCGAATCCCGATGCCGCCATCCTGCAGGCGCTGGAGGAGCTGGGCTCCTCGTTCGACTGCGCCTCCACCGGCGAGATCGACATGGTGCTCGCCACCGGCGCGGGCGCCGACCGCATCTCCTTCGGCAACACCATCAAGAAGGAGCGCGACATCGAGCGCGCCTTCAAGCTGGGCGTGCGCCTGTTCGCCGTCGATTCCTACGAGGAAGTCGAGAAGATCGCCCGCGTCGCCCCCGGCGCCAAGGTGTTCTGCCGCATCCTCTGCGACGGTGCCGGCGCCGAATGGCCGCTGTCGCGCAAGTTCGGCTGCGAGCCGGAGATGGCCGCGGACGTGCTGGAGCACGCCCATCGCCTCGGCCTCGCCGCCTATGGCGTGTCCTTCCACGTGGGCTCGCAGCAGAAGAACGTGCACGCCTGGGATGGCGCGCTCGCCTCTGCCGCCGCGATCTTCCGCGCCTGCGCCGAGCGGGGCATCTCGCTGTCCATGGTCAACCTGGGCGGCGGCTTCCCCACCCGCTACCTGCAGGACGTGCCGGGCGCCATCTCCTATGGCGAGGCGATCTTCGCCTCCCTGCGCCGCCACTTCGGCAACGCGATTCCCGAGACCATCATGGAGCCGGGCCGCGGCATGGTGGGCAATGCCGGCCTCATCGAGACCGAGGTCGTCCTCATCTCGAAGAAGTCCGAGCAGGACGCCATGCGCTGGGTCTATCTCGACATCGGCAAGTTCGGCGGTCTCGCCGAGACGATGGACGAGGCGATCCGCTACCCGCTGCGCACCCCGCGCGACGGCGACGACACCGCCCCCTGCGTTCTCGCCGGCCCGACCTGCGATTCCGCCGACGTGATGTATGAGAAGACCCCGGTCGAGCTGCCGCTTTCGCTCTCCATCGGCGACAAGATCATCATCGAGGCCTGCGGCGCCTATACCACCACCTATTCGGCGGTGGCGTTCAACGGCTTCCCGCCGCTGAAGTCCTACGTGATCTGAGGGCGGCTTCGCGCCGCCGAAGATCCAAGCCCGCGCGGCGCCCGAGCGTATTCCGCGACCCGGCCGCACAAGGTCCCCCGGCATCGGCTTCCCGCCGTCCGGGGCGTGAGGAGGGGATGTGTCCCCTCGTCTTCCGCACCCGTCCTGAAGGCATTTCGCCTGGCCGTACTCCGGCCGGGGCGGGCTTCTTCACCTCTCACGTTGGCGCAGGAGTTGCCGATGACCGAGATCGTGCTTGAATCCGTGGAAGATGTGGCCCCCCGCGAGGCCCTGCTCGACCTGTGCATGGGCGAGGGGCGCAAGGCCAAGTCCTCCGAGCGTCTGCGCGAGGGCCGCCTGCCGGCGGAGGGCCTCGCCTTCTCCGCCCACGGCCCGGACGGCCGCCTGGCGGGCACCGTTCGCCTGTGGAACGTGACGGCGGGCCCCGCCCGTCCGGCGCTGCTCCTCGGCCCGCTCGCGGTCCATCCCTGGTTCCGCGCCCACGGGCTCGGCGGCGCCATGATGCGCGCCTCCATCGAGGTGGCGCGGGCCAAGGGCCACGGCGCCATCCTGCTGGTGGGCGACGCGGCCTATTATGAGCGCTTCGGCTTTTCCGCGGAGAAGACCGGCGAGTTGTGGATGCCCGGAGCCTACG
>JAYSCE010000242.1:5369-6788 GCA_041915035.1 Xanthobacter sp. | reverse complement strand
GCGGCCACGCTCGCTCGACACGGTGGACACGCGGTCCACGGCGGCGGCGAACTCGTCCTTGTCGACGATGAGGGTCTTGTCGTTGCCCTGGGGAATCACCCGGCCATAGTCCGGGAAGGTGCCGTCGATCAGCTTGGAGGTGAGCACGATGGCGCCAACCTGTACGCGGATCTTGGTGGCGGACAGGGAGAGGGTCACTTCCGCCTCCGTGTCCTCCAGCAGCTTCTGGATCTCGGCGACGGTCTTGCGCGGCACGATCACGCCCGGCAGGCCCTGCGCGCCGGCCGGCGCCTCAAGCTCGGCCTGGGCCAGGCGATGGCCATCGGTGGCGACCGCGCGCAGCATCTGCTTGCCGCCGGCATCGGTCACATGGAGATAGATGCCGTTGAGGTAATAGCGCGTCTCCTCGGTGGAGATGGCGAACTGGGTCTTGTCCACGAGGCGCCGGAACTCCGCGCCCTTCAGCTTGAAGGTGTGGGAGAACTCGCCCGCGGCGAGGTCCGGGAAATCGGCTTCCGGCAGGGTCTGGAGCGAGAAGCGGGCGCGGGAGGCGCGCACCGTGAGGGTGCCGCGCTCGCCGCCGGCTTCCAGTTGCACCTGCGCGCCGTCGGGCAACTTGCGCACGATGTCGTAGAGCACGTGGGCCGGCACGGTGGTGGCGCCCGCCTGTCCCGTTTCCGCCGGTACGCTCTCGACCACTTCCAGGTCGAGGTCGGTGGCCTTCAGCTCCAGCGCGCCCTTGGCCGCCTTGATGAGCACGTTGGCGAGGATCGGGATGGTGTTGCGCCGCTCGACGACACGGTGCACGTGGCTGAGCGATTTCAGAAGCTCGGCGCGCTCGACGGTGACCTTCATCGTCCTGGCCCGTTCACTCTTCGCTTCCGAGCCGGCCTGCCGCGGGATTCGCTATCCCGCCGGTGGGTCCGCCTCGACATTCTAAGGATGACGCTCGCGGACCCCCTCATCCGCCGGTGCGGTCGAGGGGCGCGTGCGCCGGTGTGGCGTGGCGCGACGGCGTGAGGCGCCGTCAGGCGCCCGAGAGGACGGGCGCCGGGCCGCCGACATTGCCGCCCCAAGGGGCGCAAGGCAAGGGTGAGCGGGGAGATTTTCTGAAGGGCGTATGTTTCGCGGCGCAGGACCCTGCGGCACCGGCCCGGCGCCGCCCGCTCCCGTTGCCCCGTGGCGGGCTCAGCTTTCGAGACTCAGCTTTCGAGGGCGAGCCGCTTCAGCACCTCGATCTCGTCGGCGAGCGCGCGGTCGGTGGCGACGAGCCCGTCGATCTTGCGCACCGCGTGAAGCACGGTGGTGTGGTCGCGCCCGCCGAAGCGGCGGCCGATCTCCGGCAGGGAGCGCAGGGTCAGCGTCTTGGCGAGATACATGGCGATCTGCCGCGGCTTCACCACCGTCGCCGTGCGGCGC
>JAYSCE010000242.1:3310-5359 GCA_041915035.1 Xanthobacter sp. | reverse complement strand
GACAGGAGGTCGGCGCGCGAGACGTTGTAGTGCTTGGCGACCACGCGCAGGATGTCGTCCACCCGCACGCGCTTGGGATCGGTCGGGCGGATGAGGTCCTTGACCGCGTTTTCCGCCATGTCGAGGGTCACCGGCTCGCCGGTGAGCTGGTTGAAGGCCAGCAGCTTGTTGAGCGCGCCGTCGAGGTCGCGGCCGGACTGGCCGACGCTGCGGGCGAGGAATTCCAGCACGTTGGCCGGCACGGCAAATCCCTGGTGCTGCTCGGCGAGGGTCTGGTAGCGCGCCTTGAGAATCTCGAGGCGCAGGTCTTCCTCCAGCGGCGCAAGCTCCACCACGAGGCCGCCGGCAAGGCGCGAGCGCACGCGCTCGTCCAGGTGCTCAAGCTCGCCGGGCAGGCAGTCGGCCGCCAGGACCACCTGACGCCCGCCATCCAGCAAGGCATTGAGTGTGTGGCAGAATTCCTGCTGAAGATTGTTGCCCTTCAGGAACTGCAGGTCGTCGATCACCAGCGTGTCGATGGTGCGCAGCGTGTCCTTGAAGGCGATGGCCGAATGGGACTTCAGCGCCGACACGAAGCCGTACATGAAGCGCTCGGCGGTCAGGTACGTGGTGCGACGGCCATGGGCGGCACCGGCCCGCGCCACCGCCTGGAGGAGGTGCGTCTTGCCGAGGCCGACGGCCGCATGGAGATAGAGCGGATTGTAGACCGGTGCGGCGCCGCTCGGGGTTTCGGCGACCTTACGCGCGGCGGCAAACGCCAGCGAATTGGACTTGCCAACCACGAAGGTCTCGAAGGCGAGACGCGGGTCCAGCGGCGAGCCCGAGGCGACGTCACCGCCGGTGGCGACGGTTTCACGGTGCTCGCCGCGCGCCTCGGTGACGCGGGGCGCGGGTTTCGCCTCGACGGGACGCTCGGTGCGCTCGGTGACCACCTCACGCGGGGTGGACGCCTTCAGCGCCACGGGGCGCGCGAAGGCGCTGCGCACCGCGAGATCCACGCGGCGTCGCGCACCGCTCTCCTCGGCCCAGATGTCGGCGATGCGCGGCAGATAATTCTCTTGAATCCAGGACTTCAGGAATCGCGTGGGCACCGAGAGGCGCACCACGTCCGAGGTGAGCGCGTCGAGGTCCATGCGCGCGAACCAGCTGGTGAACTTCTCCTCGCCGATCTCCTCGCGCAGGCGCTGGAGCACGCGGTCCCAAGGGGCCGAGGGTGCGCTGGGGTTCGACGCGCAATCCATCTCGGCGGCCTCCGCAAGGGCTGACTGAAAAGGAACGGTGCGCGCGGCAACCGGCGCATGAGGCTTGAGCATAAGGATCGCGACCGCGCGAAAGGCGGTTCCCTGGTTGGAGACGCAAAAGCCGTCCGCGCCCTGGGGCGGGCAGCGCGGCCTCGGTCTCGTGGGGAGTTTCGGAAACGGGTGCTAAGGCACCCACGGCATCAGCGCAACGGGTTCAGCACACCGTCATGCGCGGTCCTGGCCGTTACAGGGCGGCGGGGCGCAACTGGAGTGGAGCACAGCGCTCCGGAAGGCTCGAACGCAACGCGTAGCCGAATAGATCGAGGGACCTGTTTCTGTGTCCGCTGCCGCGCATGTGCCCGAAGTCATAGCCGCCCCATCTCCGACGATGCCAACCATCGACGGGTGTTGGAATGAACCAGTTTTTTGTTTGGTCTCGTAGATGCCCGAAGGCGGATCAGATGCCCGCCCTTAGCATAGCTCCAACGAATGAAGGTAACGCAGAGTACGGATACGGCCGAAGACGAGGGGTACGTGAACGAATTCAGACACGATACATCCCCTCCTCATCCACGAAGAGCCGTGAAAACTTCATTCTATCGGTGAACCCCGGGGTCGCTCCCGGAGTGAGGTTGAACATACACAGCCGGTTTGGGGGGTGCAACGCCTTTGACCCCTGCGGGGGGATAGCGGGTAAAAGCCGGTGCGCCTGCGCCACACCCCCCGCTTTGCTGTCAGCCGGCAAACCTCTGTCCGGACAATGAGATTCGCGAAGCCGGCGCAGGGATTGCGGTGGCCCGCAACGGCG
>JAYSCE010000242.1:0-3300 GCA_041915035.1 Xanthobacter sp. | reverse complement strand
TAGAATACTCCTTGAAAGGGGCCGTTTTGGCGCTTACCGGCCTTTGGCCTCTAAGCCGTTCTCTTGGATCGGGTTTTTCTGATCGGTCGAGATCGCCCGGAGGGAGCAGGAAAACCGCGCCGGGTCTAAAAAAATCCCTGGCTTCGGCAGCCCCCTCGGAGCGCTCCGCCCTTGACGGGCGGCGAGAATCGGACTCCGCCCGGTGCGGAGGAGGGGGGAGACCACTAAGGCCAAGCCAAAGCAAAAAGGCCCGGCAGAGCCGGGCCTTCAAGATAAGTCAGTCTGCTTGATT
This sequence comes from Xanthobacter sp., assembly GCA_041915035.1. Classification (GTDB taxonomy): domain Bacteria; phylum Pseudomonadota; class Alphaproteobacteria; order Rhizobiales; family Xanthobacteraceae; genus Xanthobacter. The sequence continues at coordinate 3,008 of JAYSCE010000242.1, read as the reverse complement.
GATCTAAATCAAGCGCTGAGCTTCTTCACGCGGGCGGCGAGGCGGGAAACCTTGCGCGACGCGGTGTTCTTGTGAAGGACGCCCTTGGTGACGGCGCGCATGATTTCCGGCTCGGCAGCCTTGAAGGCGGCGGAAGCAGCGGTGGCGTCGCCGGTGGCGAGCGCGTCCTCAAGCTTGCGCAGGTAAGTGCGCACGCGGGACCGGCGCGAGCGGTTGACTTCGGTGCGGCGCTCGATCTTGCGGACCGCTTTCTTGGCGGAAGGCGTATTGGCCATCGGCCGTCCTTGCTGGTTCGCGCCCGGCGTCACGGCCATCTGGCCACTTCCGCGTCGCGCTTCAATGAGTGAAGAAGCCGGCAGCCCATGCCGCCAGCTAGGTGGCGGGCTTATACGGTCGCGCGGCTTCCACGTCAACACATGATGCGTAAAACGCTTTCGTGACCCGACGCGCGGGCGTGGCACCGTAGCGGCTTTACGGAACCGGCCGGCATCGCGTATGTGCTGCGCGCACTCTATATATGGCATGCCGGCACGAAGGCATGCCGGCGGCGCGAGGCTGAAGCCGGCGCGGCGCATCAAGGCGGGGGTTCGGCATGAGCGATGTGACGGTGACCGATCGTCCGGTGAACGACAGCCTGGTGACGGTCTTCGGCGGCTCCGGCTTTCTCGGCCGGCACGTGGTGCGGGCGCTGGCCATGCGCGGCTATCGCGTGCGCGTCGCGGTGCGCCGGCCCGAGCTGGCCGGCTTCCTCCAGCCGCTGGGCTTCGTCGGCCAGATCCAGATTTCCCAGGCCAACGTGCGCTATCCCGAGAGCGTCGCCCGCGCGGTCGATGGCGCCGAGGCGGTGGTGAACCTCGTGGGCGTGCTGGCCGAGGGCGGCCGGCAGACCTTCGACGCCGTGCATGCCTTCGGTGCCCGCGCGGTTGCCGCCGCGACCGCCGCTCAGGGCGTGCCGCTGGTGCATCTCTCGGCCATCGGTGCCGATGCCAATTCCCCCTCCGGCTACGGCCGCAGCAAGGCGGCGGGCGAGGCCGCCGTGCGCGCCGCGGTGCCGGATGCGGTCATCTTCCGCCCCTCCGTCGTGTTCGGGCAGGAAGACGAGTTCTTCAACCGCTTTGCGGCGATGGCGCGGATGTCGCCGGCGCTGCCCCTGATTGGCGGCGGGGTGACCAAGTTCCAGCCGGTGTTCGCCGGCGACGTGGCCGCCGCCGTGCTCGCCGCGGTGGATGGCAAGGCCAAGGCCGGCACCACCTACGAGCTGGGCGGTCCCGAGGTGCGCACCTTCCGCGAGCTGATGGAGCTGATGCTCGCCGAGATCGGCGCCAAGCGGGTCCTCGTGGACCTGCCGTTCGGCCTCGCGACCCTGATGGCCAAGCTCACCCAGTGGGCCCCCGGCGCGCCCCTCACCGTCGATCAGGTGGAGATGCTGCGTTCGGACAATGTGGTGTCACAGGTTGCGATCGCCGAGGGTCGGACCCTCGCCGGCCTCGATCTCACCCCCACCTCCCTCGCGGTGGTGCTGCCGACCTATCTCTGGCGGTTCCGCAAGGCGGGGCAGTTCACCCGCGTCGAGACCTGACCGGCCCGCCGGTCTCTCCCGACGCATCGCGCAGGGCCGTTGAAATGGCGGCCCTCATCTCTGCGGTGTGAAGGTTCACGACCGGCACCCTCAGGTTCACCCCATGGCTCGCGACGACAGGCGCTTCGAGATCAAGATCTGCGGCATCCGCACGGCGGACGCCCTCGACGCCGCCGTCGATGCGGCCGCCGATCTCGACGGCTTCGTCCATTTTCCGAAAAGCCCGCGCCACCTGGCGCTGGCCGATGCGCCGCCGCTCGTCGCCCGCGTGGCGGGGCGGGCCGGCAAGGTGGCGCTGCTGGTGGACCCGGACGACGCGCTCCTTCGGGACGTGATCGCCGCTTTTTCGCCGGACCTTCTCCAGTTGCACGGCCATGAGACGCCCGAGCGCGTCGCTGACATCAAGGGGCGCTTCGGCCTGCCGGTGATGAAGGCGCTGCCGGTCGCCCGCCGGGAGGATCTTGCCGTCCTGCCGGCCTATGCGGCGGTGGCCGACCGCATCCTGTTCGACGCCAAGCCCGATCCGGGGGCGCTTCTGCCCGGCGGCAACGGCCGGCCGTTCGACTGGGCGCTGGTGGCCGGCCTTGACGTCGGCCTGCCTCTCATGCTTTCCGGAGGCCTTACCGCCGACATCGTGCCGCAGGCGCTCGGATTGGTCCGGATGGACGGCGTGGACGTATCGTCCGGCGTGGAGGACGCGCCCGGCGTGAAAAGTCCCGACAAGATCCGCGCCTTCGTCGCTGCGGCGCGCCGCGCCACATCCACCTCATCCTTGCAAGACCCCCTATCGAAGGCCCGCGCGTCGTGACCGTTCTCAATTCCTATCGCTCCGGCCCCGATCACCGCGGCCATTTCGGCATCCACGGCGGCCGCTTCGTCGCCGAGACGCTGATGCCGCTCATTCTGGAGCTGGAAAAGGCCTACGAGGCGGCCAAGGTCGATCCCGCCTATCACGCGGAGATGGCCGGCTACCTCACCCATTATGTGGGCCGGCCCTCGCCGCTCTATTTCGCCGAGCGCCTCACCAACCATCTCGGCGGTGCCAAGATCTACCTGAAGCGCGAGGAGCTGAACCACACCGGCTCCCACAAGGTGAACAACGTGCTCGGCCAGATCCTGCTCGCCCGCCGCATGGGCAAGGAGCGGGTGATCGCCGAGACCGGCGCCGGCCAGCACGGCGTCGCCACCGCTACGATGTGCGCCCGCTTCGGCCTGAAGTGCGTGGTCTACATGGGGGCCGTGGACGTGGAGCGTCAGGCCCCCAACGTGTTCCGCATGAAGATGCTGGGCGCCGAGGTGGTGCCGGTGCAGTCCGGCTCGCGCACCCTCAAGGACGCCATGAACGAGGCGCTCCGCGACTGGGTGACCAACGTCCACGACACCTTCTACTGCATCGGCACGGTGGCCGGCCCGCATCCCTATCCGGCCA
>JAYSCE010000241.1:0-6811 GCA_041915035.1 Xanthobacter sp. | reverse complement strand
GGCGAGCGTGGGGGCGAGCAGGGTGCCGCCGTCGCAATAGCCCCTGGCGTGGGCCTGCCGCTCGCCGGTGGCGATGGCCACCTTGTCGAGGGCGGCCATGATGCCCTCGCGCATGTAGTCATCGAAGCCCTTCTCGGCGAGGCGGGCATCGGGATTGACCCAGGAAATGACGAAGACGCTGATGCCCTGGTCCACCAGCCACCGGATGAAGGACTTCTCCGCCGTCAGGTCGAGAATATAGAACTTGTTGATCCACGGCGGCACGATCAGCAGCGGCATCTTCTTCACGGAGCCGGTGGTGGCCTCGTACTGGATGAGCTGCATCAGATCGTTTTCGTAGAGCACCTTGCCGGGCGTGGTGGCAAGGTTCCGGCCCACCTCGAAGGCGCTCATGTCCGTCTGGCGGATCTTGAGCGAGCCGTTGCCGGCCACGAGGTCCTGCGTGAGGTTCTTCATCCCCTTCACGAGGTTCTCGCCGGAGGAGGAGAAGGTCTCGCGGATCAGCTCCGGATTGGTCATCACGAAGTTGGAGGGCGAGATCGCGTTGGTCACCTGCTTCACCAGGAAGCCGGCCTTGTGCTTGGTGTGCGCGTCGAGGCCCTCGGCCTCCTCCACCATGTCCTCAGCCCAGCGGCTGGTGACGAGATAGGCCTGCTTGAGCGCATCGAAGATGGGGCTTTCGCGCCAGCCCTCGTCCTTGAAGCGAGCGTCGCGGGCATCCGGCGCCGTCACCGGCTCCACCTGCTCGCCGCCGAGGCGCTTCAGCGTATTGGTCCAGACCGAGAGATAGCCGGCCATGAGGCGGGTCTGCGCCTCCAGCGAACGCTGGGGATCGGTCATCCAGTATTCGGCGACCTGCCCCACGGTCTTGAGCGCGTCGGCGATCTCGTCGGCGAGGTCGTCGGTCTTGGCCTTGGTGCGCGGGCCGAGATAGGCGGCGAGCGCCTTGCCCCCCTCGTCCACCATCTGCGCGAGATTCTGGGAGAAGGTCTCGATGTCGAGGCCGGGGCGGGCGCCCTCGGAGGGGCCGTCGGCCGCGGGCTTCGGCCCCGCACTGGCCTTCGGCGCCTCGATCTTGGGGGCCGGCGCGGATTCGGGGGCGGGAGACGCGCTGTGCTGGGCCGCGGGGGGGACAACGCTGAGATGCGGGGGCGCCTCTACCGGCATCATCGGGGCGGCGGATACGTTAGGCGTTTCCTCAACACGGGACATTCGCGTTTCCTCTCGCGGGTCTTGCTCGCGGGCCGTTACGAAACGTAGCCCATCTTTATCGCTGCCTGCGCTTCCTTCATACTCTAGAGTGTGAAAGTGACAGGATCGAGCCTCACGGCCACGCCAGAGGCACCCTTAGACACACCTCCTTGGTCGAGTGTGCGGTACGCCCGCACTGCAGCGGCCCCTCAGGAGGTATCTCGCCCCGGCATCGTCACCGCCGAGACCGGGAGCCAGCCGGAACGGACAATGGACTTCTTCTCCCCGACGGCGCGAGGCCGTGTCGTCCCGACTCTGCGCGCCGCGCGCCACGCCGTTCTCCTCGTCGCCCTCGGCGCGGGCCTGTCCGCGTGCGCCGGCTCGAACATTCCGGGCCTCGCGCCGCCGCAGACGTCGGTGCCGGAGGTGGACGCCACGCATTTCCCCACGCTCGGCGCCCCGCCCGCCGAACGGCGCGATCCGCTCACCCCCGAGCAGCAGCAGAAGCTGCAGCGCGACCTCGAACGCCTCGCCCGCCAGCAGCAGGCGAAACAGGTGCAGCAGGCCCAGTAGGGCGCAGGCGCCCCGCTTCGGTCGGAGCATTGTGCGGTGCGATATGCGGGCCATCGCCCCATCGCCACCGCAATCAAGGCTTTTTCATTCACCGAACAGTGCTACAAAGCCCGACTGCCGCGCCGGGAGACAACATGCGCGGCCTCTGGAGCCATTGAGATGACGACCGATTTCCACCGCATTCGCCGGCTGCCGCCCTACGTGTTCGAGCAAGTGAACCGTGTGAAGGCCGCCGCCCGCAATGCCGGGGTGGACATCGTCGACCTCGGCATGGGCAATCCGGACCTCGACGCGCCGGCGCATGTCTATGAGAAGCTGAAAGAGACCATCGGCAAGCCGCGCACCGACCGCTATTCCGCCTCCAAGGGCATCCCCGGACTGCGCAAGGCGCAGGCGGCCTATTACGAGCGGCGATTCGGCGTGAAGCTGGACCCCGACCGGCAGGTGGTGGCGACGCTGGGCTCCAAGGAGGGCTTCGCCAACATGGCGCAGGCCATCACCGCCCCCGGCGATGTGATCCTCACCCCCAATCCCTCCTACCCCATCCACGCCTTCGGCTTCCTGATGGCCGGCGGCGTCATCCGCTCGGTTCCGGCCGAGCCGGGGCCGGAGTTCTTCCACGCCATGGAGCGGGCGGTCCAGCACTCCATCCCCAAGCCCATCGCGGTGGTGCTGTGCTATCCGTCGAACCCCACGGCCTGCGTGGCGGACCTCGAGTTCTACAAGGACGTGGTGGCCTTCGCGAAGAAGAACGACCTCATCGTTCTCTCCGACCTCGCCTATGCCGAGCTTTATTTCGATGGCAACCCGCCCCCCTCGGTGCTGCAGGTACCGGGCGCCATGGACGTGACGGTGGAGTTCACCTCCATGTCCAAGACCTATTCCATGGCCGGCTGGCGCATGGGCTTCGCGGTGGGCAACGAGCGCCTCATCGCCGCCCTCTCGCGGGTGAAGTCCTATCTCGACTACGGCGCCTACACCCCCATCCAGGTGGCGGCCACCGCGGCGCTCAACGGCCCTCAGGAGTGCATCGCCGAGATGCGCGAGACCTACAAGAAGCGCCGCGATGCGCTGGTGGAGAGCTTCGGCCGCGCCGGCTGGAACATTCCCGTGCCCCGCGCCACCATGTTCGCGTGGTCGCCCATCCCGGAGCCCTTCCGGGCCATGGGCTCGGTGGAATTCGCCAAGCTCCTCATCGAGAAGGCGGAGGTGGCGGTGTCGCCCGGCGTCGGCTTCGGCGAGCATGGCGACGACTACGTGCGCATCGCCGTGGTCGAGAACGAGCAGCGCATCCGCCAGGCGGCACGCAATGTCCGCCGCTTCTTCGAGCAGGCCGGCACCACGCTGCACAACGTGGTTCCGCTCAGCGCCGCGCGCTGAACCTTCGCCATCGGCCCCGGCTGAGGACGGGGCCGGTCGGGCTGGCCTTAAACGCAGCGCGGGCTGTGGTATGACGCCAGCCGCGGACAGAAACCGGACGGACAGATGAGCGAATTGAAAGTGGGCCTCGCCGGCCTCGGCACCGTCGGGGCCGCGGTCTTCCGCATGCTCGAGCGCCGCGCCGGCGAGCTGGAGGCGCGCACCGGCCGCACCGTGAAGGTGACGGCCGTGGCCGCCCGCGACCGCAGCCGCGACCGCGGCCTCGACCTCTCGAGCGTGGCCTGGTTCGAGGACCCGGTGGCGCTCGCCCGCGAGGGTGACATCGACGTGTTCGTGGAGCTGATGGGCGGCGACGGCGATCCGGCCAAGGCGGCGGTCGCGGCCGCGCTGGACCGCGGCATTCCGGTCGTCACCGCCAACAAGGCGCTGCTTGCCAAGTGCGGCGTGGACCTCGCCCGCCGGGCCGAGGCCGGAGGCGCGGGCCTGCATTTCGAGGCGGCGGTGGCGGGCGGCATCCCCATCGTGAAGACCCTGCGCGAGGAGCTGACGGGCAACGCCATCGAGCGCGTGTCGGGCATCCTCAACGGCACCTGCAACTACATCCTCACCCGCATGGCGGACGAGAAGCTCTCCTTCCACGTCTGCCTGACGGAGGCCCAGCGCCTCGGCTATGCGGAGGCGGACCCGACCTTCGACATCGACGGCTTCGACACCGCGCACAAGCTCGCCATCCTCACCTCGCTCGCCTTCGGCACGCAGGTGGATGCGGAGGCGATCTACGTGGAGGGCATCCGCCAGCTCACCCTCGCCGATCTCGAGGCGGCGGACGATCTCGGCTACCGGGTCAAGCTGCTGGGCGTCGCGGTGAAGACCGACACCGGCATCGAGCAGCGGGTGCATCCCACCATGGTGCCGAAGCACTGGCCCATCGCGCAGGTTTCCGGCGTCACCAATGCGGTGGCGGTGGACGGCGACGCGGTGACGCTGACGCTGGTCGGCCCCGGCGCCGGCGGCGACGCCACCGCCTCTGCGGTGGTGGGCGACCTGTTCGACGTGGCGCGCGGCGCGAAGGGCTATGCCTTCGGCCTGCCGGTGGACCGCCTCGCCAAGGCCGAACGCGCCGCCATGCAGCGCCACGAGGGCGGCTACTACATCCGTCTCGCCGTGGTGAACAAGCCGGGCACCGCCGCCACCATCACCCGCCGCATGGCGGACGAGCAGATCTCGCTGGAATCCATCGTGCAGCGGCAACCGGGCGGCGCGGTGCCATCCGATACGGCGCACGTGATCCTCATCACCTATGCCACGACCGAGGCCGCCGTGCGCCGCGCCATCGCCGCCATCGAGGCGGACGGCGTGGTCGCCTCCCTGCCCCAGGTCATCCGGATCGAGAAGGACTGATCCGGAAGCGCGTGACAGAACCAGAAGGACCGACCTCATGAGCGGTGCCCGGACCCAGAGGACGCCTCAAGTGCTCGACCGCCGTCTCGCCCTCGACATGGCCCAGGCCATGGAGCGCTGCGCCGTCGCCGCCGCCCGCCTGCGCGGCCACGGCGACGAGCAGGCCGCCGACATCGCCGCCATGTCCGTCTGCCACCGCGAGGTGAACGAGATTCCGGTCTCGGGAACGCTGGTGATCGGCGAGGGCATCGAGGGCGAGTGCGATCAGCTTTTCGTCGGCGAGACGCTGGGGCGCGGCGGCACCGAGGTGGATCTCGCGGTCGATGCGCTGGAAGGCACCACCCTCTGCGCCAAGAACATGGAGGGCTCGCTCTGCGTGCTGGTGCTTGCCGAGCGTGATTCGCTGCTCAAGATGCCGCCCTGCTACATGGAGAAGATCGCCATCGGGCCAGGCTATCCCGAGGGCATCGTCTCCCTCTCCCAGAGCCCGCAGGACAACATCCGCGCGCTGGCCGAAGCCAAGGGCGTGCCGCCTTCCGACGTCACCGCCCTCATCCTCGATCGGCCGCGCCACGGCCCGCTGATCGACGCGGTGCGCAAGACCGGCGCGGCCATCAAGCTCATCACCGACGGGGACGTGGCCGGCGTGGTCCACACCGCCAACCCGCACGAGAGCGGCATCGACATCTATCTCGGCCTCGGCGGCGCCGCCGAGGGCGTGCTGGCCGCCGCCGCCCTGCGCTGCATCGGCGGGCAGATGGAGGGCCGCCTCGTGCTCGACACCGAGAAGAAGCGCGCCCAGGCCAAGGCGCTCGGCATCAGCGACTTTTCCAAGATCTACAAGCTGAACGAGATGGTGCGCGGCGACTGCCTGTTCGCCGCGACCGGGGTGACGGACGGCGCGCTCCTGAAGGGCGTGCGCTTCGGCCGGGACGTGATCTCGACCGACACCATCGTCATGCGCGCCGCCACCGGCACCGTCCGCCGCATCGCCACCGAGCACCGCGACTTCTCGAAGTTCGGTTTGGCTTGAGAACGGCGGGGACGCCCAGTTCCGTTTCGGGCCGCTGAGCGCGGAACGGACATGCGCGCGCCTGTCTTTTCCCTGACGTGGGATTGGGTGTAAGCACCTTGGCCCCGTTCGCCGGCTGCGGCCGGGCGACGGGAGACCCTCGGGAGAGCAAGATGTCTGACGCAAAGGCAAGGATCGCGGTATTGGGCGCCTCGGGCTACACCGGCTCCGAGCTGGTGCGCCTGCTGCTGCGCCATCCGCGCGTCGAGATCGTCGCCCTCACCGCGGACAGGAAGGCCGGCCAGTCCATGGCCGACGTGTTCCCCCAGTTCGCGCCCTTCCCGCTGCCCAAGCTCGTGACCATCGATGAGGTGGATTTCACCGCCGTCGACGTGGTGTTCTGCGCCCTGCCGCACGCCACCACGCAGTTGGTCATCAAGAAGGTGTTCGACGCGGCGCCGAACGTGAAGGTGGTGGACCTTTCCGCCGACTTCCGCCTCTCCGATCCCGGCGCCTATGAGGAATGGTACGGCCATCCCCATCAGGTGCTGGAGCTGCAGAAGGAGGCGGTCTACGGCATCGCCGAAATCTATCGCGACGAGATCAAGAAGGCGCGCCTCGTCGCCAATCCCGGCTGCCATTCCTCCACCGCCATCCTGCCCATCGTGCCGCTGCTGGAAGCCGGCGCGCTGGAGCCGGAGAGCATCGTCATCGATTCCAAGACCGGCATGTCCGGCGCCGGGCGCTCGGCCAAGGAGGCGATGCTGTTCTCCGAGGTGTCGGAGGGCATCCACGCCTATGCGGTCTCCGGCCATCGCCACATGGGCGAGCTGGACCAGGAATTTTCCAAGGCCGCCGGCCGGCCGGTCCGGCCCATGTTCGTGCCGGTGCTCTCGCCCATGAACCGGGGCATCTACGCCACCATCTATGTGCGCACCACCGGCGCCACCGCCGAGGACCTGCACCGCATCCTGACCGACTTCTACAAGGGCGCGGCCTTCGTACACGTCCTGCCCTTCGGCCAGGTACCCCAGTCGCGCCACGTGCGCGGCTCCAACATGGTGTTCCTCGGCGTGGTGGCGGACCGCGTGCCCGGCCGGGCCGTCATCATCTCCACGCTGGACAACCTCGTAAAGGGCGCGTCCGGCTCGGCGGTGCAGAACATGAACCTCGTCATGGGCTTCCCGGAGACCGAGGGGCTGGAGCAGATCGCGCTGATGCCGTGAGGCCGTGATCCCGACCTGACGCGAAAAG
>JAYSCE010000240.1:2944-6829 GCA_041915035.1 Xanthobacter sp. | reverse complement strand
TGTCCGACATCATCAAGGTGGTCTCGCCCGACACGTTCGAGCGGCCGATCTATGCCGGCAACGCCATCCAGACCGTGAAGTCCAACGACGCCAAGAAGGTGGTGACGGTGCGCACCGCCTCCTTCGCCGCCACCGGCGAGGGCGGCTCGGCCGCCATCGAGACCGTGGGCGCGGCGTCCGACCCGGCGCTCTCCACCTTCGTGGAAGAGGCGATTGCCGCCTCCGACCGTCCCGAGCTGACCGCCGCGAAGATCATCGTGTCGGGCGGGCGCGCGGTGGGCTCGCGGGAGAAGTTCGCCGAGCTGATCGAACCCCTGGCCGACGCGCTGGGCGCGGCGGTGGGCGCCTCGCGCGCCGCGGTGGATGCGGGCTATGCCCCGAATGACTGGCAGGTGGGCCAGACCGGCAAGGTCGTCGCCCCCGAGCTTTACGTCGCCCTCGGCATCTCCGGCGCCATCCAGCATCTCGCCGGCATGAAGGACTCCAAGGTCATCGTCGCCGTCAACAAGGATGAGGAAGCCCCCATCTTCCAGGTGGCGGACTACGGCCTCGTCGGCGATATCAACACCGTCGTCCCCGAACTGAAGGCGGAAATCGCCAAGGTTAAGGGATAGGATCACTCCGACTGCGGCCGGAATACCACCGGCCGCAGTTTCGGGGAGGCCCGCCCCGGTCACCGGCAACAAGGCGAAACGAGAGAATCATGCCGCTCGAGATCAAGAAGGTCGGGGTCATCGGCGCAGGCCAGATGGGCAACGGCATCGCGCACGTGTGCGCGCTCGCCGGCTACGACGTCGCGCTGCACGACGCGGACGCGGACCGCATCCGCTCCGGCCACGCCACCATCAACCGCAACATGGCCAAGCAGGTGTCCAAGGGCGTCGTGTCGGAGACCGACCGGCAGGAAGCCCTCACCCGCATCGCCGTCGCCGAGAAGACCGAGGATCTCGCCGACTGCGACCTCGTGATCGAATCCGCCACCGAGCGGGAAGAGGTGAAGCGCAAGATCTTCTCCGCGCTCTGCCAGTCGGTGAAGCCGGAGGCGATCCTCGCCTCCAACACCTCCTCCATCTCCATCACCCGCCTCGCCGCCGCCACCGACCGGCCGGAGCGCTTCATCGGCATTCACTTCATGAATCCGGTGCCGCTGATGGAGCTGGTCGAGCTGGTGCGCGGCATCGCGACCGACGACGAGACCTTCGAGGCCTCCAAGGCCTTCGTCACCCGTCTGCACAAGACCTATGCGGTGGCCGAGGACTTCCCCGCCTTCATCGTCAACCGCATCCTGCTGCCGATGATCAACGAGGCCATTTACACGCTCTATGAGGGCGTGGGCTCGGTGGATTCCATCGATCGCGCCATGAAGCTTGGCGCGAACCATCCCATGGGTCCGCTGCAGCTCGCCGACTTCATCGGCCTCGACACCTGCCTCGCGGTAATGCAGGTGCTGCATGAGGGCCTCGCCGATTCCAAGTACCGGCCCTGCCCGCTGCTGGTGAAGTATGTCGAGGCCGGATGGCTCGGCCGCAAGACGCAGCGCGGCTTCTACGACTATCGCGGCGAGAAGCCGGTCCCCACCCGCTGAGGCCTGGAATGGAGAGGCCGGCCCCGGCCTCTCTTTGAGATCCGCCCGGTCCGAAGGCGGCCGGGCTCCCGTTCAATCGTCGGCGCCCTGCCCCGCCTCAGCCGCCGGCAGTTCCACCCGCTGCAGGAGGCCGCCCCCCGGGCGGTTCGAGAGGGTGAGCCGCCCGCCATGGCGGCCGATGATCTCATTGGCGATGGCAAGGCCGAGGCCCGCGCCCGGGATCTTCACCTGCCGCGCCGGATTGACCCGGAAGAACGGCTCGAACACCCGCCCCATCAATGCCTCGGGAATGCCGGGGCCGTCGTCCTCGATCACCAGCACAACGCGCTTCGTGTCCGCACTCACGGCAAGCCGCGCGCCGCCGCCAAGGCTGGCGCCATGCGTGGCCGCATTGACCACGAGGTTGCGCACCGCCCGCTTGAGTGACAAGGGCCGCCCGGCGACGCAGGCCGGCGCCACCGAGGAAATGGCGACGGCGAGACCGATCTCTTTCAGTTCCGTCACCACTTCGGCCGCCAGCCGGTCGAGCCGCACCGTCTCCAGCGTGCCTCCCTCCACCTCCTCGCGCACGAGGCGAATGGCGCTGTCGGCGATGCGGTCCAGCTCCGCGAGGTCGGAGAGCCATTGCGCGCGCTCCTCGTCCTCGGGGATGAATTCCGCGCGCAGGCGCATCCGGGTGAGGGGCGTGCGCAGGTCGTGGGCGGCGCCGGCGACAATGCGCATGCGGCTGTCCATGGAGGCCTTCAGCCGCGCCGACAGCCGGTTGATGGCGGCCGCAGCGGCACGCACCTCGGTCGGCCCCTTCTCAGGCAGCACGGGCAGCTCGCCATCGGGGCCGATGCGCAGGGCAGCCTCCTCCACCAGGGCCAGCGGACGGGTGAGGCGGTGGACGGCGAGGATCACGATCCCGGTGACGCCGAGAATCATGAAGGCAAGCCACACCGCAAAGCCGACCGCACCGCCAGGCGGGCCGGGCGGCGGACGGGGCGGACGGCGGCCATCCACCACCAGCCAACGCCCGTCCGGCAACCGCAGAACCGTAACCCCCGCCGCGCCGTCCGGGCCGGGATCGTCGGGACGGGCGGAGCCCGGCGGCCCGGACGGCGGCGGGTGACGCAGCACCTGGACGGGCAAGGTGGAGCCGAGCCGCGCCAGCGCCTCGCTCATCAGCTGCGTCTCGACCGGATCGATCGTGCCCGCCGGCCGCTCCCGCCGCAGCAGCGCCGCGCCGGATTGCGACCGGACCTCTGTGCCCTGCGGAACGGCAGCCGCCAGATCGGCCATGAGGAGCAGGTCGGCGGCATGGGTGCCATGGTCGCCGAAGGGCGGCCATTGGGGACGGACGATGAAGAATGACGCTCCGTTCGCCAGCGCGATCACCACAAGCACCGCCACCACGAGGATGGCCGTGACCTGGGCGCGCAGGGTCCTCACGGCGCCTCCTCCATGTCCACCCGCACCGAGAGCTGGTAGCCGCCGTTGCGCAGGGTCTTGAGGATCTGGAACGCCCCCTGGTCACCGAGCTTGCGCCGGAGGCGGCTGACCAGCACGTCCACCGAGCGGTCGAACGGGCCGGCCTCCCGCCCGCGGGTGATATCGAGCAGCTGGTCGCGGGAGAGGATCCGGCCGGGCCGTTCCAGAAAGGCCATCAGCAGGTCGAACTCGGCTCCGGTGAGCGCCACTTCCGAGCCGTCGGCCGCCGTCACGCGGCGCAGGTCCGGCTCGGCGCGGAAGCCGGCGAAGCCATAGGCGCGCACAGGGGAGGACGCCGGCTCGGTGGCACTCGTGCGCCTGAGCACGGCGCGGATGCGGGCCACCAGCTCGCGCGGATTGAACGGCTTGCCGAGATAATCGTCCGCGCCGATCTCGAGGCCGATGATGCGGTCCACGTCCTCCTTCAGGGCGGTGAGCAGGATCACCGGCACCCGCGAGCGGGCGCGCAGGGCGCGACACAGGTCGAGGCCGGAGGCGTCGGGCAGCATCAGGTCCAGCACCACGAAGTCGATGCGCTGGGTGGTGAGCTTGTCCTCCATCTCCCGCCCGTCGCCGGCGGCGGTCACGCGGAAGCCCTGCGCGGCGAGATAGCGGCTGAGCAGCTTGCGGATTTCAAGATCGTCGTCGACGACGAGAATGTGCGGTCCGTCCTGTTGCACCGGTTCCTCCGTTCGGGCCGATGCTAGCCCTTAGGTGCCGCCGCCGCACGCATCCCTGCTTCCCAGCATTGCCATGGGGCGGCTGGCAACATTCAGTCACAAAATCCGCCCGGGGGGACATCTAGCGATACCTCGCCGACCTCTTTT
>JAYSCE010000240.1:1814-2934 GCA_041915035.1 Xanthobacter sp. | reverse complement strand
GCTACGAGCCGCCGCCATCCTCGCGTCAACCTGATGGACAGGAGGCACGCCATGCCGTGCGACGCGCCGATGCGGAAGACACCCCGCCAGAGTTTCCGGGCCCTCATTCTCGCCGGGGCGGGCGTGGCGATCCTGGCGATTGCCGGGTTCATCGCGGCTTCTCCGGGATACGCCAAGGTGGACGATCACCTGACCCCGCAGGACCAGCGCACCGCCGCGGCCGATGCTCCCCCGCCACCCTTCGGCCCGCCCGGCCCGCCGCGCGGACCGGCTGGCGGACCCGGCGGCGGACCTGGTGGCGGACCTGGTGGCAATCATGCCGGTGGCCCCCCGGTTGGTCCTGCCGGTGGTCCTCCCCCCGGACCTCTGGGCCTCGCCCGCAACCTCGCCGCCGCCGAGACCGCCCTCGGCATCCGCGCCAACCAGCTCGACGCCTGGCGCGACTTCACCGATGCGCTGCAGGAGGCCTTACCGCCCCCGCCGCCGCCCCCTCAGCCCGGCGCCGCGCCGCTCTCCCTCGTCTCCGCGTTCGGTGCGCGCAGCGAGGAGGCCGGCCAGGCCGGAACGCGGCTTCTCAAGGCCGTGGACACCCTGAAGGCGCGCCTTTCGCCCGAGCAGATCGAGAAGCTGGGCCGCCTCGAGTTCGCACTCCTGCCGCCGCCTCCGCCGCCCCCGGGCGTGCCGTTCGGCGGCCACCCCGATCGCCCCACGCCACCGCCTGCGCGTCCGTGAGGCCACGAGAAGGAAGGGAATCTCGCCGCCCTTGATCTTCCCTTCCCCGCAGCGGGCGTGCCTCGGCACGCCCGCTGTCCGCATTTCAACCCCAAGCCATCCGCCCGTCACACGCCTGTCGCGCGCCCCCTTTACTGATCCTGAAAACGGTTTCACGCTCGATTGAAGCAACCGAGTGAAGCCAGCCGGGGTCGCACGTGCCGCGCATCGTCACCATCAGGACCGTCGCCGAGCGGGCGGGCTGCTCGATCGCCACGGTCAGCCGCGTCATCAACCGCTCGGCGCCCACCAGCGCCGACGTGGAGGCGCGGGTCCGCGCGGCCATCGACGAGCTGGGCTTCCGCCCGAGCGAGATCGGCCGGGCGCTGAAGACGCTCAAGACCCGCAC
>JAYSCE010000240.1:0-1804 GCA_041915035.1 Xanthobacter sp. | reverse complement strand
CGTGATCCCGAGCCTCACCAATCCGGTGTTCGCTGCCTCGGTGGCGGGCATGCAGGCGGCCGCCCGCGAACGACGCCACACCCTCCTCCTCACCGCCACCGATTACGATCCCGCAGCCGAGGCGGAACTGGTGGAGACGCTGGTGGCGCAGAACGTGGCCGGCCTGGTGCTCACCGTCGCCTGCGCCACCCACAACGCCACCCTCGATCTGCTGGAGGCGGAGAGCATCCCCTTCGTCCTCGTCCACAACGAGCCGGAGGGCGATGCCCGTGCCGCCGTCTGCGTGGACAATGCGGCCGCCACCTCCGCCCTGACGGAGGCGATGATCGCCGCCGGGCACCGGCGCATCGCCTATCTCGCCGGCCGCTTCGCCACCTCGGACCGCTCGCTGAGGCGCTACGAAGGCTATCGCGCGGCCATGGAGCGCGCCGGGCTGGTCGCCGCCGAACCGCTCGAACTCGATTATCTGGGCGACGCCCCGAGCCATGCTGCGGCGCTCGCCGGACTGTTCGGCGCCAAATCCCCACCAACCGCGGCGCTCTGCTCCAACGACCTGCTCGCCCTCTCCGTGACCGGCGCGCTGCGCGACCTCGGCATCCGCGTGCCGGACGAGGTGTCCGTGGCCGGCTTCGACGGCATCGCCCTCGGCCGCGCCATGAGCCCCAGCCTCGCCACCGTGGACACCCCCACCCGCCGCATGGGCGAGCAGGCGGTGGAACTGCTGTTCGAGATGATCGAGACCGGCGCCGCGCCCCGCGTGGAGCGGCTGCCCTTCAGCCTGCGGCCCGGCGGCACGCTTGCCGCCGCGCCGAAGCGTTCCCGTCGCCAAGACCCCACCCCGCCGACCCCACCCAATCCGTGAGGCCCGCCATGCGTCCCCTCAAGACCCTTTCCGCCGTGACGCTTTCCGCTCTTGCGCTCGCCGCCGTCGCGGCCATCGCCCCCGCCCGTCCGGCCGCTGCGGCCGACGCCATCTGCTACAATTGCCCGCCCGAATGGGCCGACTGGGGCGCCATGCTGAAGGCCATCAAGGCCGACACCGGCATCGACGTGCCGCAGGACAACAAGAATTCCGGCCAGTCCCTCGCCCAGATCCTCGCCGAGAAGGCGAGCCCGGTGGCGGACGTCGCCTATCTGGGCGTCACCTTCGGCATCAAAGCGAAGGATGCCGGCGTCACCCAGCCCTATGAGCCCAAGGGCTTCGCGGACATTCCCGAAGGCCTGAAGGACAAGGACGGCAACTGGTTCACCATCCATTCCGGCACCCTCGGCCTGTTCGTGAACAAGGATGCACTCGGCGGCGCCCCGGTGCCGGCCTGCTGGGCGGACCTGCTGAAGCCCGAATACAAGGGCCTCGTCGGCTATCTCGACCCCACCTCCGCCTTCGTCGGCTATGTGGGCGCGGTGGCGGTGAACGGTGCGCTGGGCGGCTCGTTCGACGACTTCAAGCCAGGCATCGAATACTTCAAGAAGCTCCAGGCCAACCAGCCCATCGTGCCCAAGCAGACGTCCTACGCCCGCGTCGTCTCCGGCGAGATCCCGATCCTGTTCGACTATGACTTCAACGCCTATCGCGCCAAGTACAACGAGAAGGGCAATTTCGCCTTCGTCATCCCCTGCGAGGGCTCGGTGGTGGTCCCCTATGGGATGACCATGGTGAAGGGCGCGCCGCACCCCGAGGCCGCCAAGAAGGTGCTGGACTACGTGCTCTCCGACAAGGGACAGGCCATGTGGGCCAAGGCCTATCTGCGCCCCGCCCGCAACATCGCGCTTCCCCCGGAGATCGCCAGCCGCTTCCTGCCTG
>JAYSCE010000239.1:0-6874 GCA_041915035.1 Xanthobacter sp. | reverse complement strand
TGTTCCGCCGCGGTCCCCTCCTGCCCGACACCCACCCCGCCGCCGGCTTCCGACGGAATGCGGCGGCCGTCGCCGAGAAGCCGCGCGCCACGGCCTGATCGCATTCGGGCGTCGTTTGCGACGCCGTCCCATGGAGCTTGCCCGATGACCGACACTGCCGCCGGCGCCACCCTCGCGCCCGATGAAGCCGCCGCCGCCCGCGCCCTGCTGGAGGCCCGCTACGGCGCGGCCGAGGCGCCGGCCGGCATTCTCCTCAACGACACCATCGCCGGCCTGCTGAGCCACCGCAGCGTGCGCGCCTTCACGCAGGAGCCCCTGCCGGAGGGGCTGCTGGAAACGCTGGTGGCGGCAGCGCAATCGGCGCCGTCCTCCTCGAACCTCCAGACCTTCAGCGTGGTGGCGGTGGAGAACCCGGCCACCAGGGCGCGCCTCGCCGAAATCGCCGGCGGGCAGAAGCATGTGGTCGAAGCGCCGCTGGTGCTGGTGTGGCTCGCCGACCTCGCGCGCCTCGAGGAGATCGGCCGCCGCAACGCCCACCCGACCGACGCGCTGGGCTTTCTGGAAACCCTGTTCGTGGGCTTCATCGACGCCGCGCTGGCGGCCCAGAATGCGCTGGTGGCGCTGGAATCCCTCGGCCTCGGCGGCGTCTATCTCGGCGCGCTGCGCAACCGGCCGGAGGAACTGGCCGAGCTGCTGGGCCTGCCGCCCAATGTGGTCGGCGTGTTCGGCCTTGCCATCGGCCATCCCGATCCCGCCCGCCCGGCGGACGTGAAGCCGCGCATTTCCCAGCGCCTCGTGCTTCACCGCGAGCGCTATGATGCAAGCCTGCCGCAGGATGCGCTGGACCATTACGAAGAGGCGCTGAAGGCCTTCCAGAAGGGCCAGAAGATCCCCGAGATCGGCTGGATCGCCGCCGCCTTGCCGCGGGTGAAGGGCGCCGCCTCTCGCCGGCCGCGATCGCATCCGCGACGCGCTCACAGCGCTGGGCTTCGGCCTGCGCTGACCACCTCATGCAAATGCGGCGCCCGCCGGGGCGGGCGCCGGCAGGGCCGCCTCAGGCGGCCTTCTTGTTCACGTTGGCGGAGGCGAGGCGGGTGAGGAGCTGGTCGGTCTCCTTCTCCTCCTTCAGGGTCGCCTCCAGCAGCGGCACCGCATCGGCGAGGCCGAGCTGGGCGGCCCAGGTCTTCAGCGTGCCGTAGCGGGCGATCTCGTAATGCTCCACCGCCTGCGCGGCGGAGAGGAGGCCGGCGTCCAGCGCCTCGGTGCCGGCGAAGTCCTCCATGATCTCCTTGCCCTCGTCCACGATGCCGACGATGGCCGGGCAGTGTTTGCCGCGCGCGGCCTTGCCCATCATCTCGAAGACCTGCTCCAGGCGCTCGATCTGGCCTTCCGTCTGCTCCTGATGGGTCAGGAAGGCGGCCTTCAGCTCCTCGGACTGGGCCGATTTCGCCATCTTGGGCAGCGCGCGAAGGATCTGCTTTTCAGCATAGTAGATGTCCTTCAGCGTCTCGGAGAACAGATCCTGCAAAGTCTTGGACTGTGCCATGGGGAATGCCTTTCGTTTGACGTTGCCGCCGGTTTGTTCGTGTCGCAGGCCCAAATCGCACCATGGCCAGCCGGCGCGCGCGAGGGCGCGCGTCCATCCGCGAGGGTCACGGGTGGGACCGGATTTGTCCTTGGGCGATCACCCGCGGGCGCGATGCGCTTCGGGCTGCGAGCACAACGGACAGCGGGCGGCAGAGTTCCGTTGCGTCGCGCGGCGACTGTCTAGCGCTGGGCCTCGCGCACGAAGGCGGCGACGGTCTTCTTGCTCTCGGCGTCGATCAGCTCTTCGCCATCCTGGGCGAGATCGGCGAGGGTCTGCGTCTTCAGCGACTGGCGCCACAGCTCTTCCGCCGCCAGCATCCGGCGCTTGATGAAGCAGTCCGTCTTGTAGGCGCACGGGTCCTTGGATTTTCCCGGCCCGCGCCGGCGGATCTCCTTGCAGGTGAAGGCGGGCTCCTTGCCGTCGATGGCTTCCACGATGTCCAGAAGCGTGATCTCGACGGGGTGCCGCGCCAGCCGGTAGCCGCCGCGGGGGCCGGGGAGGGCTTCGACGAGGCCGGCCTCGGTGAGGGCGCGCATGTGCTTGAGGAGGTAGCTCTCCGACAGGCCGTGCATCTCGGCGAGGCTCTTGCCCGGCAGCACCTTGCCGGGCTCCAGCCAGCACAGCACCAGCGCGCAGTGCAGCGCCGCCTCCACCCCGTCGCCCAACCGCCTCATGCTTTCTCCGGCTCCTTCACTGCTGGCCTCTTTCCTACTCCGATAATCATCGATATAACATGTCCATAATTCTCAGCCAGGACGGGCGGGATCAGATATCCGAGAGCTGACAGGAGAGCCGCATGGAACCCAGGATGAACGTGGCCGAGGCCGCCCCCGCCCTTTATGCCGCCGTGCGGGCGCTGGACGGGGCGGTGATGAAGTCGGGGCTGGAGAAGCGCCTCCTGCATCTCGTCAAGCTGCGCGCGTCGCAGATCAACGGCTGCGCCTACTGCATCGACATGCATGTGAAGGAGTCCCTCGCCGATGGCATTCCCGCCCAGCATCTCCACATGCTCACGGCATGGCGCGAATCGCCGCTCTACAGTGCCCGCGACCGGGCCGCGCTGGAATGGATCGAGAGCCTGACGCTCATCGCGCAGACCGGCATTCCCGACAGCGCCTATGCGGCGGTGACGGCGGAATTCTCGCCGGAGGAGATCGCCAAACTCACCATCGCCATCGGCACCATCAATGTGTGGAACCGCATCGCGGTCTCCTCGCGCATGCTCCACCCGGTGGATCGCCCGGTGGCGGCCTGAGGCGAGACTGCCGGCG
Source organism: Xanthobacter sp. (assembly GCA_041915035.1). GTDB lineage: Bacteria > Pseudomonadota > Alphaproteobacteria > Rhizobiales > Xanthobacteraceae > Xanthobacter. The sequence continues at coordinate 4,015 of JAYSCE010000239.1, read as the reverse complement.
CGCGGGGAGGCGCTATCCCCGCGCGGCCGCACTCCCGAGGCGTTCGGTCAGTTCTTCCATCGTACCGACGAACCAGAGGCTTTCGCCGCCATTGGCCTCGCGCACGAAGTCGCGCAGCGGCCCGCTCAAAGCCAGATGGGCCGAGATGTCGCCGATGACAGCGAGGCGCAGGCGATAATTCACGAAGCGCTGGGTGATGCGCCCGGCAAGGCCGCTCGCCAGCCGGAAGAAGTCCGGGCTGAGGCGCGCAGCCGGAATGGCCACCAGCTCCGCCCCCTCGCCGAAGGCCATGCCGAGCAGCCCGTCCGTGTCGCCCTCGCTGGCAATGGGCGCCGTGCCGGCCGCGCACAGGAGCACCCGCAGCCCGCTGATTTCGGTCACGACATCGGCGCTGGGGATACGCATGGGACTTCCGTTGCGTTCGGGAGGATGATGCGACCAGATTGAACCGACCCATCGGGTGCACGTCCAGAGGGTGCGCGCGGCGCGAGGCGGGAGAGATCGGAATGGTGGACAATCGCACGCCGGGTGGCTCACCCATGGATGCGAACGCAGGCCGCGACTTCTGGCTGCGCGAAGGGCCCTATCTCGCCATCCTCGCGCTCACGGTGGGTGGCGTCGCCTATGTGGCGATGACGCGCCGGCCGCTGGTCACGTTCTGGGAGTTCGTGGCGCTGGCAAGCTGCGCGGTGGGCATCTTCGCCGGCTGGCAGCGCGCCACGCTGAAGGAGCAGCGCGTGCGGCTGGTGGTGACGCAGCTCCTCCACTGGGGCGCCTTCCTCGCCGCCATGAACCTCGTGTTCCTGCCCAGCGTGCAGGCGGTGGCGGATGCGGATTCCACCAGCCTCATCGTGCTCCTGCTGCTGGCGCTGGGCAGTTTCGTGGCCGGCGTTCACACCCAGTCGTGGCGCATGGGGCTGAACGGCGTGTTCATGGCCCTGTGCGTGCCTGCCGTGGCGTGGCTCGACCAGTCCGCTCTCTTCGTCGCGCTGGTGGGCGCCGCCGCCGTGGCGCTGGCCGGCTTCGTTTTGTGGGCGCGCCTGAGGATTTGAGGGGGCCTGCGGACCTGCGACGGCGCAGCCGGCGCCTTCGTTCCCCGGACAAGTGACACCGAAGGTGGAGCGCTGATCCGGGGTCCAGCGCAAAAAGTCCGCGCAGCGGGGCAAAACCTGAGAGCAGTCGGGCCCGGCAGCGCCTTCGGCGGTCCCTTGCGCTGGGCCCCAGCTCACATTCCGCTGCGCTCTATGCGTCCGGGGCGCGAGGGCGGTTCTGTGCCCCGCTCCCGCTCCTCATCCCCGCCCGAGCGCCCGCGCGATGTCCGCCTGAAGCTGCGGCAGCAGCTCGGCCTCGAAATAGGGGTTCTTCTTCAGCCAGCCGGTGTTGCGCCACGAGGGATGTGGCAGGGTATAGACCGCCACCGGATGGGCGAGCTTTTCCCCCGCCGCGCGCACCGCCCGCCAGTTGGCCACCGTCTCGGTGAGGCTCGGCTTCAGGTGCGCCGCGAGCCCGAGGCGGGCGAGGTGATAGGCCTGTGCCGGCCGCCCCACGGCGAGGATCAGCCGGAACGGCGGCAAGGTGGCAAACAGGGTGTCGTGCCAGGTGGCGACGCATTCCCGGCGCGGCGGCAGGTCGCCCCCCGCCGCATCCTGTCCCGGAAAGCAGAAGCCCATGGGGGCGATGGCGATGTGGGCGGCATCGTAGAAGGTATCCTTGTCCACCCCCATCCAGGCCCGCAGCCGATCGCCTGAGGCATCGGTGAAGGGCAGGCCGGAAAGGTGAACCTTCGTCCCCGGCGCTTGGCTCGCCACCAGGATGGACGCTGTGGCGGACACCCGGAGCACCGGTCGCGGCTCGTGCGGCATGGGCGCGCCCCGCGGCGCCTCGCGGCAGATCCGGCAGGCGCGGATGCGCGCGACCAGCGCGTCGAGGCCGTCGTCAGAGGCTGAGTTCAAGCCCGTCCTCGGCCACGGTGAAATGGGTGGGGTCCACCTCGCCCCGCCGGGCCCACATCTCGTCGCCCATGTGGGTGAGCAGGATGTGCTTGGCCCCCAGCGCTTCGCGCTTTTCCGCGATGGTCTCATAGGCCATGTGGCCGTGAGGGCTGCCGGCGAAGGCGAAGCACTCGCAGATGAAGAGGTCCGCCCCGGCGGCGATGGGCAGGAGCGCGTCGGTCCACTGCGTGTCACCCGAGAAGGCAATGGTGCGCCTGCCGTCGGTGAGCCGCAGCGCGGTGGAGGGGGCGCCCGAGCCGTGGATCACCTCGGCGGTGGTGAGGGTGAGGGGGCCGTGCTGCGAGGTTGAGCCGGGCTCGACCTCCCTCACCTCGAAATCGAACCGCCAGGCATTGCTGGCCATCTTCGGGAACAGCACCTCCATGGCCGCGTCCAGGCGCGTCTTCGTGCCAGGCGGGCCGATGATGGTCAGCGGTTCGCTGCGGCGGTGGACGAACTGGCCGTCGAGCAGCAGGAAGGGCAGGCCGCCGAAGTGATCGCCGTGCAGATGGCTGAGGAACACCTGCCGCACGCCCTGCGCCTGCAGGCCGAGCCGGTGCGTCTGAACAAGGGCGCTCGCGCCGAAGTCGAGGGTCGCGACATGCCCGTCCGTCTCGATCCGGTAGCAGGAGTTGCCCCGCCCGCCCGAGCCGAACGCATCGCCGCAACCCACAACCGTAAGCTTCATGATCTCAGGCCTTCGCGCTCGGCCGCTGGGAGACGACATCGTACCAGCGCTTGAGGTGGGTCTGGTGCTCGGACACCTCGGTGCGGATCACCCGCAGGAAATCCACGGCCACCAGCATCGTAATGTCCGCCACCGTGAAGCGGGGGCCGGCGATGAACGCCCGGTCGGCCAGCTGGTCGTTGAAAAAGCCAAGGGCGGCGAGGACCTTGGGCGTGTTCGCCTCGCCCCATTCGGGCACCTGCGGCACCTCCATCTGGGCCATGGCGGGGTTGAGATGCCGCAGCACCATCATGATGGGATAGAACAGGTCCAGCTCCACCCGCCGCTGCCACATTTCCACCAGCCCCTGCTCCTCTGGCGTGCGGCCGAACAGGTTGGGCTCGGGCTGCAAGGCCTCGAAATAGCGGCAGATCGCCATGGTTTCGGCGATGGCCGTGCCATCGTCCAGCACCAGAAGGGGTACGCGCTGGCGGGGGTTGAGGCCGGTGAATTCCGCGCTCTTGTGCTCGCCCTTGCCCAGGTCGACGGGCTCCAGGGGCACCGAAATTCCTTTTTCTGCCAGGAAGATACGGACGCGGCGCGGGTTCGGCGCACGGTTGGTGTCATAGAGCTTCATGGCGGTGCGCTTCCCCTGGCGTGATTTTATGGCCAGCGAAAAACCATGCCTGCGGCAACCGCGCAAGGGTCCGCGCTCCCGTCCGCCCGTTCCGCGATCAGGGGGCGCGCGGATGCTCGGCCCGGTAGTCGGCGGGACGCTGGAAGGTGCCGGCCCACAAGCCCCGCCCGGCGGCCCGCGCCTCCGCCTCTTCGTTCTGGTAGGCCTTGGACAGGTAGGCGACGGCCAGCCCCTTGCGGACCATCAGCGCCGCAAGGTCGGTGCCGCCGACGGTGCAGAAACCCAATGGCCGCCGGTACTTATCGCGCTTCTCCGCGCGGCAGGATACCGGGCCGCCGGCCAGCGCCTCGGCCAGCGCCGTCCGTGCGGCCTCGCCGCAGCGCCAGGGGCGGCCCTCCCGCTCGCAGGTCTGGCGCAGCTCGGGCGCATCGATGCCGGCAAGGCGGATGTGGGTGCCTGCGATGTCCAGCGTGTCCCCATCCACCGCCTCGGCGCGGCCTTCGAGATGCTCGGCGCGTGACAGCATTTCCACCGCCACGGCAAGCACGACGAGGATCACAGCGGCGCGGAAAATATCAAATAATCGCATGGAGTTAATTGGCCCATCCTCGGCCGCTCGACGCCTGGCGACCGGCGCGCGGGGAGGATGGGGCGGGGGCGTTAACCAATCGTTAACCCACCTGCCGCAGGAGTCGATGCCCAGGTGACGTTCCGCAGGGT
>JAYSCE010000238.1:0-6885 GCA_041915035.1 Xanthobacter sp. | reverse complement strand
GGCGAGTTCGCCGCTCTTCGCCCAGTTCCCCAGCCTGCAGACGGACAAGGAACTGACCCAGTACATTTGCGACTACGCGCGCCTCATCCTCATCGGCAACGCCAAGTCGCACGAGATCGAGGCGCTGATGGAGCAGGAGATCTCCACCATCAAGAAGCACAAGACCAAAGGCGCCGGCGCTCTGGGCACGGTGGCGGAGGCACTGCCGGCGCTCGGCATCTGCGCGGCGGTGCTCGGCATCGTGAAGGCCATGGGCGCCATCGACCAGTCGCCGGAAATCCTCGGCCACTACATCGGCTCGGCGCTCATCGGCACCTTCGTCGGCATCTATTCGTCCTACGCCATCATTTCGCCGCTCGCCGCCAAGGTGAAGAGCACCCGCGAGAAGCAGTGCCAGCCCTTCATCATCACCAAGCAGGCGCTCATCGCCTTCATGAACGGCGCGCTCCCGCCCATCGCGCTGGAGCACGGCCGCAAGACCATTTCCGCCGGCGAGCGCCCCACCATCGACGAGGTGGAGAGCGAAGCCATCCAGGCCGCGCCGTCCGCCAACGGCACCGTCCAGCAGCAGGCGGCCTGACCCATGGCCGCTTCCAAATCCGCCTCCAAGCACCACGACATCCGCGACATGCTGCTGGATGCCGCCGGCCTCTCGCTAGACCGGCTGCCCATGCTGCACGTGCTGTTCGACCGCATGGCCACCTTCTGCGCCGATGGCCTGCGGCAGGTGGCGGCGTCGCAGGCCTATTACTCGCTCTCCAGCGTCGAGAGCGGGCGCATCGGGGATGTGCTCGAAGGCTATGAGGGCATGGCCATCGCCGGCATCTTCAACGCGCCGTCGTGGGACAGCCAGCTCATCGTCGGCTTCGACCGCGACTTCATCTTCACCATGATCGAAGTGCTGTTCGGCGCCGACGGCTCCGAGCCGCCGGTGGAGGACGAACGCTCCTTCTCGAACATCGAAGGGCGCGTGGCGCAGCTCCTGTTCGAACAGATGGCCAAGGCGCTGAAAGCCGCCTTCGCCCTCGTCAGCGACACCACGTTCCAGTTCGAGCGGCAGGAGACCCGCATGGACTTCGCCGTGATCGGCCGGCGCAACAATCTGGCGGTCACCGCGAAATTCCTGCTGCAGGCGTTGAACCGCGGCGGCGAGATGTTCGTCACCATCCCCCAGTCGGCCCTCACCCCGCTGCGCCGCGCGCTCTCCAGCACCAGCCAGGCGGAGACCGGCGGGCGCGATCCCAAATGGGCGCAGAAGATCCGCGACGAGGTGAACCGCACCGAGGTGGAACTGCGCGCCGTGCTCGACGAGCACGAGGTGACCCTCGGCGACATCGCCGCCTTGAAGGTGGGCCAGATCCTCAAGCTCGATGCCACCCCGGCGAGCCGCGTGAAGCTGGAGAGCGCCGCCCAGCCGCTGTTCTGGTGCCATCTCGGCCAGTCGGACGGCAGCTACGTGGTGCGCCTCGACGAGCAGATCAACCAGCATCAGGACTTCATCGATGACATCCTTCCCCGCTGATCTCATCCTGCTTGCGGCGCTGGTCGTGACCACCGCCTCCGCCGCCTTGCACAACCGCCGGCTCACGGGGGTGGACCGGCTGAATGCCTTTTCCGGGCGCGCGCTGGCGGAGGCCTCCGCCGCACTCGTCTGCGCCCGCGACGCGCTCGACACCTTCGGCCGCGACGGCCGCGAGGTGCTGGTGCTGCTCGCCGGCCGGATCGACACCGCCCACGAGCTGATCGCCGAGATCGACGCGCGGCGCGCGCCTGAACTCAGCCATCGCTGATCGCCCCCGAAATCCGGATCAACGCCATGCCTTCTCCCGATATCGAAACCATGACCCCCTCCAGCGCGCTCGACGAGGCGCTGCTCGCCAAGTCCGGCGAGACGCTGGGCTCCGGCGGCGGCCTCGAGACCGTCAAGCGCATCCCGGTCCTGCTGCAGGTGGTGCTCGGCTCCGCCTCCATGCCGGTATCGAGCCTCCTGAAGCTCAATCGCGGCACCGTCGTGCCCCTCGACCACCGCGTGGGTGAGCCGGTGGACGTGGTGGTGAACGGCCGGGTCATCGCCCGCGGCGAGGTGATGGTGGTGGAGGACGACAACTCCCGTTTCGGCGTCTCCCTCACAGAGATCGTCGGCCCCAACGACGCCGACGCCGGCTGAGGCGGCCGTGGCGGCTGCGACCGCGGCGAAGCCGCGTCCCCTCCAGGGCATCGACCGCGTGGCGGCGCTGCTGATGGCCATGGGCGCGCCCATGGCCAATCGCGTGATGAAGCATTTCGAGGCGGACGAGATCCGCCTCATCACGCGCTCCATCGCGGCGCTGAAGCCGGTCACCACCGCGCAGATCGAGAGTCTCGTCGAGGACTTCGCCAGCAATTTCGCCGGCGGGGCGAACCTCGTGGGCACGGTGGCCGACGTGGAGCGGCTGTTGCAGGGCGTGCTGCCGCCCGAGCAGATCGCCGAGATCATGAACGACATCATGGGCGCGGCGAACCAGTCCATCTGGGACCGCATCTCCACCGTCAACGAGAACGTGCTCGCCACCTACGTGGCGAAGGAGCATCCGCAGACCGCCGCGCTGATGCTTTCCAAGGTGAAGCCCGCCTGCGCCGCCAAGGTGCTGAGCTTCATTCCCGAGGAGAAGCGCAACGGCATCATGCGCCGCATGCTCACCTTCAAGCCCATCGTGGACGCCACCATGCAGGTCATCGAGCGCACGGTCCACGAGGACTTCATGATGAACTTCTCGCGCAATGCCGGCGCCGACCCGCATGCGCGCATGGCCGACATCATCAACAAGATGGACCGCGATGCCATGGAGACGGTGCTCGCGAGCCTCGCCAACACGCGGCCGAAATCCGCCGAGATCCTGAAGGGCCTGCTCTTCACTTTCGACGACATCGTGAAGCTGACGCCCCGCGCCCGCACATCCCTGTTCGACCAGGTGCCCACCGACAAGCTGGTGCTGGCCCTGAAGGGCACCGATCCCGAGTTCCGCGAGATCATCCTGCAATCGCTCGGCGCCCGCGTGCGCCGCATGGTGGAGCAGGAGATGGCCGGCAGCGAGCCCGCGCCCGCCAAGGACGTGATGGAAGCGCGCCGCACCGTCACCGACCTCGCCCTCGACATGGCCGGGCGCGGCGAGATCGAGATCGCCTCCGGCACGGAGGAGGACGCCTATGTCCGCTGACGCCCGCGCCCGCCTGAGCCCTCCCCCGCAGCGGGGGCGCCATGTCTGAGGACCAGGACAAGGAGAGCAAGACAGAAGAGGCGAGCGAGAAGAAGATTTCCGACGCCGTGGAGAAGGGCAACGTGCCCTTCTCGCGGGAGGCGACGCTGTTCGCCTCGCTCCTCGGCATCCTCGCCATCCTCGCCTTCTTCGTCGCGGCGCCGACAAAGCTCCTCACCGCGGACCTCTCCCGCCTCATCGACGATCCGGCGGGCTTTCCCATCGCCACCGGCAACGATGCGGTCTCCATCCTGTGGGGCGCGCTGGCGGGGGCCGGGCGCTTCCTGATGCCCATGGTCATCGTGCTGATGCTCGCCGGCCTCGTCGCTTCCGGCTTTCAGAACGTGCCCTCGCTGGTGACGGAGCGCATCCGGCCGCAATGGTCGCGGGTGTCGCCCTCGGCCGGCTTCAAGCGCATCTTCGGCACGCAGGGGCACATCGAGTTCGGCAAGGCGCTGTTCAAGCTCTTCGCCATCGGCATCGTCGCCGCCCTCGTGCTCTATGCGCAGGAGCATGAGGTGGTGAATGCCATGTTCACCGATCCGCTCCGCCTGCCGAGCGTGCTGCTCGCCCTCGCCATGCGGCTCGTCGCCACTGTGTGCGTCGTCACCATCGGGCTGGTGGCCGCAGACATCGTGTGGTCGCGGGTGAGCTGGAAGACCAACCTGCGCATGACGAAGCAGGAGGTGAAGGACGAGTTCAAGCAGGCCGAGGGCGACCCCATGGTCAAGGCCCGCATCCGGGCGATGGCCCGCGAGCGGGCGCGCCAGCGCATGATGAATGCGGTGCCCAAGGCCACCGTCGTCATCGCCAACCCGACCCATTACGCCGTCGCCCTGCAATACGACCGGCAGACCGGCGGCGCGCCGCTGGTGGTGGCCAAGGGCGTGGACCTGATCGCCCTCAAGATCCGCGAGATCGCAGAGCGCCACGGCGTGCCGGTGATCGAGGACCGTCCGCTTGCCCGCGCCCTGTTCGCGGCAGTGGAGGTGGACCAGTGGATCCCCCAGGACTTCTACCGGCCGGTCGCGAAAATACTTCACTACATCTATGCGAGGCCCGGCCATGGCGCGAAATGAGTTCCTCCGCCTCCAGCGCCTCGCCGCCCGCCCGAAGATGGAGCGGCTTGCCTGCGAGCGGGCGCTCGCCGGCGCGCTGCGCGAGGTGATGACCGAACTGTTCTTCACCAATGCCGGCCTGCTCATGGCCTATATCCATGCTGGGCAGACGAACATCATCGACGACATCGTCGCCTCCTGCGCCGAGCGCTCCCTGAAGCCGGGGGCCCTGCGCTACGGCGGGCAGGCGGTGATCCAGGCCGACTGGGGCGTGGCGCCCACCGTCTCCATGGACATGGAGCTCGGCTGCGCCGACTGCTCGCTCTACTTCCGCATCATCTTCGACGCCGGCACCGTGGGCGTGGAGATGGACAGCATCCTCTACCACGAGGCGGAACCGGAGGCGGACGGGCTCCTCGAACACCTCACCGCCACGCTGGAGGGCGTCCGGCTGGGAGCGTGAGGGCGCGCGACGGCGCAGCCGCATCACCCGCCCAGCCTCGGGCAAGGTTGACGCGCTAGCACTCTTCATCTCGCGCGCCTTCCAAGGGCGGCGAGACCATCGCGGTTCATCCGGGGAATGTGCCATGGAACCCCTGTTCCTGTTCAATCTCGCCTCGCGGCACGCCCAGTGGGCCACGGTGCGGCAGACAGCCATCGCGGGGAACATCGCGAACGCCAACACGCCCGGCTACAAGGCGGTGGACGCCGAGCCGTTCAGCGCCATCCTCGACCGCACCCGCCTCGCCGTCGCCCGCACCTCAGGCAGTCACATGGACGTGGCGGCGGGCGGCATCGGCGCCACCAAGGTCGCTCCCCGGGACGGCTGGGACACCTCCCATTCCGGCAACAGCGTGAGCCTGGAACAGGAGATGCTGAAGGCCGACGAGGTGAACCGCGCCTATTCGCTCAACACCTCCATCGTCCGCTCCTTCCACCGCATGATCCTCGCGAGCGTCAAATGATCGGCGATCCGTTCAAGACCATCACCGGCATCGCATCGAGCGGCCTTGCCGCGCAGACCCAGCGCATGCGCGTCGTCGCCGAGAACATCGCCAACGCGCGCTCAACGGGGACGACGCCCGGCGCCGACCCCTATCGCCGCAAGACCGTGGAATTCACCCAGGAGCCCGACCGCGCGCTCGGTGCATCGCGGGTGAAGGTGAAGGCGACGAGCGTGGACCGCAGCGCCTTTTCCGTGGAGTTCGATCCCGGCAACCCCGCCGCCGACGCCGAGGGCCGGGTGAAGGTGCCGAACGTCAATCCGCTCGCCGAGATGGCGGATCTGAGGGAGGCCGGCCGCAGCTACCAGGCCAACCTCCAGATGATCAAGCAGGCGCGCTCCATGGTCGCCATGACCATCGATCTTCTGAGGACGCCGTGATGATCGACGCCGTTTCCCTCAATGCGCTGAGCCGCACCACCGCCACGAGCGCCACCACCGCCGCCCGCGCCACCGAGGCCGCGAGCGCCACCCAGAACGCCGGCAGCATTTCGGACTTCTCAACCATGCTCGCCCGCATGTCGTCGGACGCGGTGGATTCCGTGAAGACGGCGGAGGCGAGCGCCATTTCCGGCATCCACGGCAAGGTGTCGGTGCAGCAGGTGGTGGAGGCGGTGATGTCGGCCGAGCAGACGCTCCAGACCGCCATCGCGGTGCGCGACAAGGTGGTCGCCGCCTATCAGGAAATCAGCCGGATGGCCATCTGAACCGGCATGTGAGCAACCGGCGCAGCGCACGCCTCCGTCATGCCCGGACTTGATCCGGGCATCCACGTCGGGCCGCCCGCACCAGCATTTGAAAGCCGTTCCCGGCCGATCCACGTGGATGGCCGGGTCAAGCCCGGCCATGACGCCGGGGTAGCGGATGGAGCCTCCACCAACAGGCTTCGAGGAGAAGGCAGATGAGAGCTTTGGCCATCGCCGCGACCGGCATGTCGGCGCAGCAGACCAATGTGGAGGTGATCGCGAACAACATCGCGAACATCAACACCACCGGCTTCAAGCGCGCCCGCGCCGAGTTCACCGACCTGCTCTATCAGGCCGAGCGCGCGCAGGGTGTGCCCAACCAGGACGGCGCCGAGCCGGTGCCGGAGGGCGCGCTCGTCGGCCTCGGCGTGCGCACCATCGGCATCCGCAACCTGCATCTGCAGGGGCCGCTGGCGCAGACCGGGAACCCGCTCGATCTTGCCCTCAACGGGCGCGGCTGGTTCCAGATCACCAGCCCCTCCGGCGACACGCTCTATACCCGCGCCGGCTCCTTCAATAAGGGGCCGACCGGCCAGCTCGTGACCGCCGACGGCTACGCGCTGAACCCGGCGCTGACCCTGCCGCAGGATGCGAGCAGCATCGTCATCAACGAAAGCGGGCAGGTCTACGCGCAGATCGCCAACCAGACGTCGCCGACGCTGGTGGGCCAGCTGACGCTCGCCACCTTCGCCAACGATTCCGGCCTCGAGCCCCTCGGCGACAACCTCTATCGCGAGACCTCCGCCTCCGGCCAGCCGGTGACGGGCGTCGCCGGCACCACCGGTTTCGGCGCCGTGGTGCAGGGGTATCTGGAAGGCTCGAATGTCGATCCCATCAAGGAA
>JAYSCE010000237.1:0-6886 GCA_041915035.1 Xanthobacter sp. | reverse complement strand
GGGGCCGGGCGCCGGATGCGGGCGTCGTCGGTTTTGCGCGCAATGCGCGCTTGCGGCTGCATGGGAAAGGTGACGACCGACACCTCCCACAGATCGATGCGGGCGATGCGGCGCAGCCGCGTGCGCGGATCGGTGCGCACCGTCACCGCCTTGAAGCCGATGGAGAGGCCGTCGAGCGCACCGTCGCGGATCAGCGCCGCCACCTCCCGCGCGCGGGCGACGAAGGGCGAGAGCCGGCCGCGCACATAAAGGCCTCGGCCATCCTCGAGCACATCGGTCCACACGCCGATGGGCTCGGCCGGATCATGCTGGTAGAGCATGCGCACGCCGCCCGCGCCCTGGCGGGCGAGGCTGGCCGAAAAGGCGCCGCGCTCGATGAGGTCGCGGCCGAGGTCCGGCACGTCGAACAGGCAGGCATAGCCCTCGATGGCGTAGCCGTCGGTTGGGGGGTCTGAGGCCGCCATGGCTCAGGCGCCCCCCGAGGGCGGGGCCGGCTTCTTGCGGCGGCGGCTCTTCTCGATGCGCTCCAGCGTTGCCACGAACTCGCGGAAGACGGTGCCCGCCGGAGGGGCGGGAGGGGCCGGCGGCATGGCGCGGGCCTTGGTTTTCGGCCCGCCGGTGAGCGCGCGGATGCGCGGCGCGGACGCCTTCTGGAACGGCGATCGCATGGGTGTTCTCCGGGAATGTGTTGGGGGTCAGGAGAGGTCGTCGAAACGCGCGTTGAAGCGGGCCAGCTCGCGCACCAGCTCATCCATCCGCGCATTGGCGCGGGCGAGCTCGGTCAGCGTACGCCACAGCCCGGCCGTGGCCGCCAGCGCCCACAACAGCAGCGCCAGATGCGCGAGATCGCCCCGCTCGGCGAAGGTGCGGATGAGGGTGTCCATGGGGGCTCGCGAAGGCGTTGGTAGCTGCGACGGCGCACCTGCAAACTCGCACCATTGTCATGCCCGGGCTTGTCCCGGGCATGACGGTGACGGGGGCGGAAACCGCCCTCGCGCCCCGGACGCATGCAGCGATAGCGGAATGCGAGCCGGGGGCCAGCGCAAGGGATCGCCGAAGGCGCTTCCCATGCCCGCAGCGAGCGAGAACCACCGTCGTGGTCCGGCTTGACCGGACCACCCATGGCGCCGTTTGCCCCGCCCGCCTGTGCATGCGGAGGGATGGGCCCTCCGGTCAGGCCGGAGGGCGACAGCGGTGCGGGAACCGCCCTCGCGCCGTTGCTTGTCCGGGAACGCCCCTACCCCTGATACCCCACTGCCGCCCTTTTCTCCGCGTCGCTCAAAAAGTCCGCCGCGCCCACCCGCGCCCACAGCTCCGAGCGCTCGGCGCTGAGCGCCTCGATCTGGTCGAGGTCAGGCACCAGCATCAGGCCGCCGCCGAAGGCCGGGGCGAGCCACAGGGCGAGGGCGTCACAGACGCGGCGCACCAGCGGCACCACGCTCTGGCGCCAGAGGGGGGGGTGGGCTTGGGCGTAATTGGCTTGGGTGTTGTCGCGGGGGTGGCCGCGCAGCATGGGCGGAACGCCCACGGCCAGCGCGATTTCCCGTGCGGCGGAATTGCGGGCGGCCTCGAAGTCCATGTCCTTGGGCGAGAGGGAGAGCGGGCGCCAGTCCAGCCCGCCTTCCAGCAGCAGCGGGCGGCCGGCATTCACCGCGCCCTGGAAGGAGGCTTCCAGCTCGCCCTTCAGCCGCTCGAACTGCTCCTCGGTGAGCGCACCCGTGCCGCCATAGACGAGGGCGCCGGAGGGCCGGGCGGCATTGTCGATGAGCGCCTTGTTCCAGGCGCTGGCGGCATTGTGGAGGTCGAGTGCCTGCGCCGCCGCCTCCAGCGGGGCGAAGCCGTAATGGTCGTCCAGCGGATTGAAGGCGGAGAGATGCAGGATGGGCGGCACGTCCGCGCCGGGCACGAGGGTATCCTGCGAAATCCGCACGGTCTCGGCGCCCAGCGTGTAGTCGAACGCCTCGGGCCAGCCGTCCGGTCCCGGCACCACGCGCACCCGGTCCGGCCGCAGCAGATGCAGCTCGCGCGGGGCGCCATCGAGGGCCACCGCCTCCACATAGGCGTTGCCGGCCACCAGCAGGTGGCAGTAGATGGCCTCGAACAGCGCGGCGCGGGTGAGGCGCGGATTGGGCCGGGCGAGGAGGTCGAGGAAGGGATGGGTGTCGTGCTCGCGCCCGTTCACCGTGAGCACGAGGGGAACGGTCGCCGCCGCCTCGCCGATGAGCCGCACGGCGCGATAGGCGATGGCATTGCGCGCATAGCCCTCGCGGGCGAGGGACGCATAATCGCGGGGCGTCCAGCGCGGGCGGCCGGCGGAGAGAAGGGCGATGAGGCGCCCGGTGCGGCTCGCCTTGGCCTCCTCGGGCGCGCGGCGGAAGGGAGCGAGGAGGCTTGCCAGCATGAGGAGGCTCCGAAATGAAATCGGCCGCCCCCTGAGGCCGTACCTCCACGCAGCTCGGGGCGTCTGCGGAAGGCGCGGATCAAGGAGCGGCCGGAGGTTGCACACCGGCGAACCGGCTGCAGGCCACAGGATGCGCCGGCGCGGTGGCCGGCGGTAAAGCGTGCGGATCAGCCCGCCCTGCGAGGCAACAGGGCTTTAGCCCGCCCGACGCGGGTCTTCGTGGTGGCGCGGCGGCAGCCGGTGATAGAGGCTCGCCACCGCCACGAGGCAGATGGCGCCGGCGATCACGATGCCGGACAGCTCGAACGGGTCGATGGCCGAAGCCGCCATCAGCACCGGCACGGCGCCGGCCGGCGGATGCGACACGCGCAGCAGCAGCATGGCGAGGATGGCAAGGCCCACCCCCAGAGCCGCCGCCCACCAGGCGCCGGGAAACAGCAGCGCGAAGACGATGCCCACCGTGACCGACAGCATATAGCCGCCGATGACATTGGCCGGCTGCGCCAGCGGCGAAGAGGGATGGCCGAACAGCAGCACCGCGCTCGCGCCAAACGGCGCGATGAGCAGCGGAAGGCTGGTGAAGGCCGCGGCGCCACCCACAAGGCCCATGCCGAGCATGCCGCCCGCGCCGGACTTCAGCCCGACCTGGACGGAGCCGCAATGGGGCTCATGACGTGCGAAAAATGCTTTCCAATGATGTCTCATGGCTCCAGACGGGGCAGAGAGGGCCAAGGGAAGGCAAATGTCTGCACACAACGCTGTCATGCAGCCTCATTTGTAGGCACATGATGGACGTATTCTGGATGCCACGCAAGCGTCGTCACTCCGACCGCCCCAACAAACCGGTTCGCGCTGGGGCAGCACAGGCGTAGAATGATTGCGGGCCGTGGGTTGGGAGCAGATCGGGAGGGCGTCATGCTCTATGCCCTGGTCCTCATCGTCACGACCACCACGGTCCAGCCCGCGGCGACGTCCGCCATGGGCTATGCGGGCGGCCCCTACGCCGGCGCCCGGTTCGTCACCACCGAAACCTCGCAGCAGATCGTCGGCTATTTCCGCAGCGAACGCGGCTGCCTCGGCGCCAGCCTGAAGCGCAACGAAAGATGGCCGGACTTCGCGCCCGGACAGAGCGTCACCGGCCTGTGCGTGCAGGTGGAGATCCCGGTCGGGGGCGTGTTGGTCGGCAGTTGAGGGCCTAAAGCCCCCGCACCCGCGGCGCGCCGGCCCTGGGGCCGAGCGCCAGGGCGGTGACCGCCCAGACCAGCGCATCGAGCCGGTCGGGCGAGCGGCCGGAGGAAAGGCCATCGGTTCCGAAGTCACACATCTCGTCCTCCAGCTCCGGGAAGGCGCCGGCGTGGCGGACGCGGGCCTGTTCGTAGAGCGCGGCCACCGGCTCGGCGCGCAGGAACTTGCCGCGCGTGGCGCGCACCTGCTCCACCGGGACGGCGGGGTCCACCTCAGCGATGACGGCGCGTACCATCTCGCCGCCCTGGTTCACCTCGGCGACGATGCGATCGGCGGAAAAGCGGTGGAACAGCGCCACCGCCTTCGCCGCCCATTGCGCCGGGCGCAGGCCCTGCTCGGTGGCGTCGGCCAGCACATGGACGACGCCAGAGGCGTCCACACCCGCCGCCACCAGCCCGCAGGAATCGGCCCCGGCGCGGGAGGAGGCGGGCGGGTCCACCGCCACCACGATGCGGGCGAGCGGCGGGGCCTCCGGCTCGCGCAGCGCCTCCAGCTGGGGGCGGGAGAAGAGCGCGTCCGGCCGGTCCTCGATGATCTCGCCATCCAGCTCCTGCCGGCCGAGGCGGGTGCCGCCATAGCGCGACATCACCTGCCCGAGGAAGGTCGGCGCGAGGTGGAAGGCGTTGTCCGCCGTCTTCGCCCGGCTCACCGCCGTGGCGGGATCGGCGAGGAGGCGACGCAGCAGCGCGGTGGGGCGCGGCGTCGTCGTCACCATCTGCCGCGGATGGGCACCGAGGCGCAGCGCGAATTGCAGCATGTCGAAGGTCGCATCCCCGCGCTTCCACTTGGCCAGCTCATCCAGCCAGGCGGCGGCGAATTGCGGGCCGCGCAGGCTCTCGGGGTCCTCGGCCGAAAAGCCCTGCGCCACCGCGCCATTGGGCCAGACGAGGCGGCGGCGGGTGGGCTCCCAGCGCGGCCGCTCGCCGCGCGGATGCACCGAGAGGACGCCGGACACACCTTCCACCATCACCTCGCGCACATCGGCCATGGTCTCGGCGATGAGCGCGATGGGGCTCACCGGCGCCGCCGCGAAGGGGGCCGTGCCAGAAGCGAGGCCGCGCACCCATTCGGCGCCCGCCCGCGTCTTGCCGGCGCCGCGCCCGCCCAGCACCAGCCAGGTGGACCAGGGGCCGCCGCCCTGCGCTTCGGCAGGAGGAAGCTGGTCCGGCCGCGCCCAGAGCACCCAGTCGGCGAGGAGGCGGCCGGCGTCGTCCTCCGGCAGGGCCTCAAGAAACGCCCGTGCCGTCCCCGCCCTCGCGCAGGCGATCAAGGCGGCGCGAAAGCTCGCGGCGGAAGGTGTCGAGGTCGCGGACGGTTCCATCTTGGTCCTTCGCCTTGCGCCGCTTGCGGGCCTCCGCCTCGAGGGCGGTCAGTTCGCGCAGGGTGCGCGCGAGAACTGCCAGGGCGCGGGCGTCCTTCTCGGGTTCGGGGCGCGGCGTATCGGAGGGGTCGGCGGCGCGGGCGAGGCGGCCCTCGATCTCGTCGATCTGCCGCTCCGCCGCCCGCCACAGCCGCTTGAGCAGACCGCGCCGGTCCGGCTTGCAGGAGGGCTTTTCCGCGCGCGCCTTCGCCGGCTGCCCGCCCACGGGATGGGCGGTGCGGCGGGGCACGGGATTGAAGAGGAAGGTGCCGTCGGGCCCCCTCTCGCGGTCGATCCAGTAATAGACACCAGCGTTGGAGAGGCCGGTCTGCCGGCGGATCTCCGCCATGCTGGCCCCCTCGAGATAAAGCCGCCGCGCCAGCACCGCCCGCGCCGGACGCGCGGACGGCACGGCGCTGCCGTGAGGCTGATCCATGGGCGGACCTCTGAGATGAGGAGGGTGTGGATGGAAGACGCGGAACGCGAGGCTGCCCCCGCGCCGCCGTCATGCCCGGCCGCGTGCCCCGGACAAGCGACGGCGTAGCCGGAGCGCTGATCCGGGATCCAGCGCAAGACTCCCCGCGAAGCGGGTCAAAAGCTCAGATCGGTGGGGTTCGGAAGCGCCTTCGGCGATCTGTTGCGCTGGCCCCGGCTCGCATTCCGCTGCGCTGCATGCGTCCGGGGCGCGAGAGTGGTTGTCGCGCCGGCCTTGGCCGTCAGGCACACGTCTCGAACATGGGGAAAAGATACCCAGGCAGCGTCACGCTGTCAAGGACTAAATTCCCAGAATCTCATCCCACCATCACCCGGTCCCGTCCGTCCATCTTCGCCTGGTACAGCGCGCGGTCGGCGCGGCCGTAGGCGTCGGAGAAGGTGTCGCCGGGGGGTGCGAAGGTGAGGCCGGCGGAGAAGGTGTAGGTGAAGTCCGGCAGTTCGGGGAGCGGGCGGGAGGCGCGGACGCGGACGAGGAGGTCGGCGACACGGCGCTCGGCGTCCTTCAGGTCGGTCTGCGGCAGCACCAGCACGAATTCCTCGCCGCCCACCCGGCCGAAGCAATCGGAGCGGCGGATAGCGCCGGCCATCAGGGCGCAGAAGGCGCGCAGCAGCACATCGCCCATCTGGTGGCCGAAGCGGTCGTTCACGTGCTTGAAATTGTCGATGTCGAGCACGCACAGGGTGCCGCCAGGGCCGTGCGGCGCCATCATCTCGTTGGCGCGGTGAATGGCGAAGCGGCGGTTGGCGACGCCGGTCAGCTCGTCCGTGTGGGCGGCGCGCAGCGCGTGGTCGCGGGCCTGCCTGATGTCGCGCGTATCGACACGGAAGGAGGTGACGTCCACCCCCACGGTGAGCATCCAGCCGTCCGCGTCCATGGTCTCGTTCACCAGCAGCCAGCGCCCATCCCTCAGGTCGCTCTCGAAGCTGCGGAACCGCACCTTGCCCCGCCGCGACTTGGCGGAGGCGAGCCAGGTCTCGAAATCGTCCGCCTTGATGACGATGCCGTGCCCCGCCGCATGGCTGCGCCGGACCATCTCCTCCCAGGTGGGGAACTCGCCCTCCTGAAGGCCGAAGGTGGCGCGGCAGGCGGGGTTCGCATAGCGCAGCCGGTCGTCGGGATCGTAGAGACCGACGAGCAGCGGCGTCGCCTCATAGAGGGCGCGGATGCGGGCGATGATGTCCAGCGCGCCGTCTTCGGCGCCCGGGCTTCCGAAGTCACGGATATTGAACATGGCCCGACCGAGCATAGCGCAAGCATGGCCAAGGTGGGCGAGGGATTTGTCTCGTTTGCCCCCTGCTTTCGGGTGAGGCAGGGGCACCCTCCGGCACCGTGACCTACCTCGGAACCGCCTACCCGCGGGCCGCCATCGCCGCGGGCGGCGCCG
>JAYSCE010000236.1:4772-6894 GCA_041915035.1 Xanthobacter sp. | reverse complement strand
CGTGATCCCGGTGGAAGGCAATTATCTCAACTACACCCGTCGCACGCCCATCGGCGTGGTGGCCAATTGCACCCCCTTCAACCACCCGCTGATGATCCTGTGCAAGTCGCTGGCGGCGGTGCTGGCCTCCGGCTGCACCACGGTGGTAAAGCCCTCCGAATACACGCCCCTCACCACGCTGCGCCTCGCCAAGCTGATGAGCGACAACGGCCTGCCGCCCGGCGTGTTCAATGTGGTGAACGGCATCGGCGCCAATTCCGGCCGCTTCCTTGCCGAGCATCACGACATCAACAAGCTGGTGCTCACCGGCGGCACCGAGGCCGGGCGCATCGCGGGCTCGGCGGCGGCGAAGGTCTTCGCCCACCAGACGCTCGAACTGGGCGGCAAGACGCCGGTGATGGTGTTCGACGATTACGACGTGGAGCAGGCGGTGAACTATGCCGCCTTCGGCGCCTTCGTGGGCGCCGGCCAGACCTGCGTCTGCGCAGCCCGGCACATCGTGCAGAAGACCATCTATGACGAGTTCGTGGAGCGCCTCGCCGCCAAGACCAAGGCGATCCGCATCGGCGATCCGCGCGATCCCGAGACCCAGCTCGGTCCCGTGGTCTCCCAGCGCCAGCTCGACCGCGTGCTCTCCTTCGTGCAGGCGGGCCATGACGACGGCGCGCGCCTCGTGGCCGGCGGCCAGCGGCGCATCGTGCCCGGCCACGAGAACGGCTTCTTCGTGGAGCCCACCGTGTTCGCGGATGTGGCGCCCCACATGCGCATTGCCCGCGAGGAGGTGTTCGGCCCCTTCACGGTGGTGATTCCCTTCGAGACGGAGGAGGAGGCCCTGGCCATCGCCAATGACAGCCCGTTCGGCCTCGCCGCCGCCATCCGCACCCGCGATGTCCACCGCGCCCATCGCGTGGCGGCGAAGGTGAAGGCCGGCATCGTCTGGATCAACGACCACCACCGCCTCGACCCGGCATCGCCGTGGGGCGGCGTGGACGACAGCGGTATCGGCCGGGAGTTCGGCATCGAGAGCTTCAACGACCATTTCGACGTGAAGTCGGTGATGCTTTCCACCGAGGGCAAGGCCTTCGACTGGTACAAGGGCACGTCGCAGCAGCCGCGCCTGAATTGATCCCGCATTCTCAAGGGTTTAACGTCGGCCGGGTCGCGTCTTGCGATCCGGCCGTTGCCGTTTCAGCCCTGCGGCGCCACCGTGGGGCAGGGCTCCGCCTGCATGCGCGCGAGCAGCCGCTCCACCGGGGCAGGCGACACCTTGATCGGCCCGGTGAAGGGCTGGCCCATCTCCATGACCAGGAAGATGGCGGCGGCGATGCCCAGCATGCCCAGCCCATGGCCGACGAGAACCAGCGCGTTCCGTGGCGCGAAGACGCCGGAATAGAGGAAGATCAGCGCGAACCAGCAGATGACCACGAAGATGAAGCTGGCCGGCGTGGCGGTGCGGGCGACGCCCGTGACCTTCCAGCGGTACTCCACCAATTGCCGCGAAAGGCCGAGGAGCGTGCCCCGCACGTCCTGCTGGTCGGCGGTCCCGGCCTTGAGGTTGCGCACCCCTGCATCGAATCCGAGGAGGGCGGCGAGCGCCGACACCTGCGCAGCGCCGGACGAGGTTTCCTCCTCGCCGGCCGTCCACGTCTCGGCCACGAGCTGGCGCGCATAGGCCTGGAGGTCGCCCCGGAGCGGACAGGCGGGCGCGCCGAAGCTGAGCAGGTTGAGATCGGTGATCTGAAGAACGGCCGCGTATTTCTGCACGTCGGAATAGGCATCGCTGAAATTGTAACGGGCGGAATTCACCATGAGGCCAAGCAACAGCGAAGACATGGTCGCGATGATGGCGACGCTGGTGCGCAAATTCTTGACCGACCCATCCTCGTAGCGCGTCTCGGAGAGCTGGCTGCCGATGGCCATGCCGATCCCCATGGCGAGGGCCATCGTCACCACTGCAACTGCGGCTGCAACCCAAGCGTTCATTTTTGCGGCTCTTCATCCGTTCCGTGGCGGGTTCGGCCGGAAGAAGCCGAACCTTCGACTGACTCGCCGCCGAAACCCCGCCGAACCATACCGATTCCCCTGGTGAAAGGCACCTGAACCCCACCGTTCAGCGGGGTGC
>JAYSCE010000236.1:0-4762 GCA_041915035.1 Xanthobacter sp. | reverse complement strand
GGCAAATGCGCGGTTGCACCTACGTCATGTCCCCGGTATCGATCCGTTGCGCGTTCTGGTCGTCTCAAGGCTGGGGAGCAACCTTTTGGGGGACAAAGTCGCACGCGATTGCCTGTCGGCGCCGGCCCTCGCGGCTGTCCTCCTCGGGGCGCCGCAGGGCGGCATCGTCTGCGTGGACGGCGTCGGGCTTTCGCAATTATGCGGTCTCTTCAACGAATTAGAGCTTGCGCCCGGCGCGCCGCGGCTGCTCTTTCTCCCCCTCCCGCCGGCCGACACCGCCGAGGCGGTGGTCGAAACTCTCCTCACCCGATTGGCCGACATTGCCCTCCGCATGTGGCCCATCTGGTATGATGACGCGAGCTTCCCCGCCCAAGGGGGTGGACACGCTCGCCCGCATGGCCGTCACGGCGGCCGCACGCCGAACCTCAGCCGGCCGCCCCGGCGTCCTGTCCGCCTGGATCGAGGCCGGAGCCTTGCTGGCGCTGGAAACGCGGCCGCCCAGGGTGCCCCGGACGCCGGCCGGCACGCAGCTCGACCAGCTGTCCCGGGTGATCGGACCGGATGGCCTGGTGCTGGTGGTGGAGGTGCCGCAAACCGTTCCCGCCGCAAGGGCGGAGGCGTTTGTTTCAGCGATCGAATGGATCGCGCGCCATCTCCATGGGGCGGTGGCGGCGCTGTTCCCCCAGCCACCCGCGGAGCTTCCGCCCTTCGAGCGGATCCGCCACGGGGCCTGGCGGCTCGCCGATGAAGCCGACATCGCCCCGCCGGAAAATCCCACGCCCGGGCAAGAGGTTGGGACGGAGCCGGAGGGCCCGTGGCTGATCCCGTGGCGCGGTCGTCCTCACCCCTTGAGTGCCCTGGAACAGCGTCTTGCCCGCCTCATCGAGGCGGATGCGGAACTGGCGCCGCTGTTCGGCTTCAACCTTCCCGTTGAAACCGTGCGTGGATCCCGCCCGAGGGTCGACCTCCTGTGGGCCGAGGGGCGGCTCGTGGTGGAGCTGGACGGCTATGCAGACCACGGCACCCGCGCGGCCTTCCAGCGCGACCGCCATCGCGATTTCGAGCTGACCCTGCCACGCTCACCCCTTACCTCGGCGGCGGCGGTCAGAAGGCAAACCTGAAGCAGGGGGTTCTCGCCGACGCTCTGCGCCACTTTGCCTTGGGCGGCGGACGAGAGTTGAAGGACTTCGTGGCCCTGCTGTCCGAACTTCCAGAAGGGTTGAGCGAGATCGGCAATGCCGAAAAGCTCGCCCGCGACATGGCCGATCAGTTGCGCGCGGCCATCGCCACCAATCCGTTGCTCCAGTCGAGCGGGCCGAAGCTGGATCCCCGGCGCCTCTTTCATGGGCGCGATTCGGGGCGGCCGCGCATTTCCGTCATCAACCTCGCCGGCCTTGCCACGGATGAAGCGAGGCAGGCGTTCGTCAACCAGCTGCAGATGACGCTCTTCACATGGGTAAAGCAGAATCCAAGCCCCTCAGGCCGGCTCTACGTGCTGGACGAGGCACAGAATTTTGCGCCATCCCAGGCCAATACGGCCTGCAAGGCCAGCACCCGCTCGCTGGCGGCGCAGGCCCACAAGTATGGGCTCGGCATGGTGTTCGCGACCCAGCTGCCGCGGGGCATCGACAGCGGCGTCGTCTCCAACTGCACCACCCATATGTACGGCCGCATGAGTTCGCCCGCGACCATCGAGGCGACGCGTGATCTCATGGCCGCCAAGGGGGGTGCGGCCGATGATCTGGCCCGGCTGGGGCGTGGCGTCTTCTACTTCTCAACGGAAGGCCTGCGTCGGCCGGTCAAGATCGAGACCTCCCTCTGTCTGAGCTGGCACCCGGCCAATCCCCGGACAGCCGCCGAGGTGGTGAAGGCGGCGCGCGCCTCCGCACAGCATCCGGAATGAAGGGGAAGGTCAGGATCACCCGGCAGGCCGGAAACCACTCGTCGCTCCGCCAGGAGCGCGTGCCCAAAGGGCGGTGCTTCGGGCGATGGCCGTGGCTCCTCCTTCAGAAGGCAACCGTTGTGCGCAGGCCGACCACCCAGGCGTTCTCATTGACGGGCGAGGTGTAGCCGCCGGGATCGATGACGTATTGCAGTGAGGCCTTCAGGTTCAGCCAGCCCGTGGCCTGGAACCCGTAGTAGGCTTCCAGCACATATTCGTTGTGCTGCACATAGCCCGGGCCGAGCCCCAGCCAATTGGCCTCGGCCTGGGCCGTTGCGAGCCGCGGATTGATCCCGGTCGTTCCGATGGCGAAACCGATGTCGTCATCGGGCCGGCTTGCGAACGTGCCGTGCTGCTGAATGCCCCATGCCATCTGATAGAGCTGTGTGGAGGTCCGCGGGTCGGCATAGGTGAAGTTGAAGAAGCTCCACAATCCCTGCTTGGGGTTCGGCCCCGTGGCATTGCCCGTCAGCTGCTGGATGAAGGAAACGTAGAAGCCGTAGCGCCCATAATCCTGGGCATAGGGAAGCCCGGAGATGAGCTGGGGCTGCCCGTTGATGCTCGTGACGGCGTTATCCGCGGTCGCCGTATCGAACCATCCGCCGATCTTGTAAGTGCCCGACAGATTCCAGAGCGTCGGAGTCCATTTCAGCTCCAGGGGCACCAGCGCGCCCTCGGAACCGGACGGCCAGCTGGGCAGCAGCGCCCACTTCGCCTGAACCGACAGGTAGGTCTGGTTTTCGTCATAGACGGCGGCTGAAAAGGTCAGGTCATCGGTGAGGTGGAGCTTGACGACGCCGCCCCACTGGCTCACCGGCCAGTTGAAGATGTAGTTCCCGGCTATATTCCCTGGCACCGAGCCACAGAAGGTCAGATTAATGAAATCGCAGCGATCGAAGCCGAAATCGGCGCCAACGGCGAGCCGGCCGACCTTGATGTCCACGGCACCGTCTAACAAGGCCTGATTGTAGTGAAAGTCCACGAGGCGAACGATATTGCCGCGGCCGTAGACTTCGTTCATCAGCATCAGGGCCGGAATGTTGGCGACTTCCGCTAGGTTATCCCCCCAACGGCCGACAAGGGTAATGCCGAACGTGCCCCCGGTGATATTGGCCAGCTTCTCCATGTCGAAGATGGCCTTAATGGACGCTTGGCCCGCATTTGCCCCCATCTGGCGCGCGCCGCCCGAGAGGTTCCCGACCGTTTCGTTGACGAGCCCGCCAGAGATGTCGATGCCCTGTTCCTTCAGCCGGCTCCGTCCCAGATCCCCGAAGAGGTAGGGCCGGGTCCAGAAATCATCCTGAAAGAAGGAGGGCGGCGCTCCGGTGTCGGCCTCCCCCATATCGACGGCAAATGCCGGGGCCGTGCCGGCGATCAACAGTGCGGCGACGAGATCGAATCGCACTTGCACGGTCCGGCCGCAGGCATTGTGAGGTCGATCTCCAGATCGCTTCTGCCGACTCATCTGCCCGTTTCCATCCCGAGTGCCCCAAAACCTGATGCGAATTCCGACGTTTGATCGCGTGAGAGCTGGCTCTCCGCGGGGCCTATGATTGGGAATCGCACGCGTAGAATGCACGTTTTCGAGGCGCGCAAGTGCCGCAAATCAAAAGAAGAATTGGATACCAGCCAGATCGTCGTCCCAATACCGCTCGCGCCGGTTGATCACGATCGGCTGCGGGACCATGCGGACACGCGTCCATGGAGGAGACGGATCATCATCTGCGTCCCTAAAGACTCGATTGTGCCGATTTTGGACGGCGGGCTGAGAAGAACGAAAATGGCCTAGCGGTTTCCGATGAAACCGGAAGCTGGTGGCCCGGCAGGACGGACATAAAGCGGATAAATATTAGTAAAATCAACACTATGTGAATTTAGACGTCCGCAAAATACCGCCCATTATGCCGTCACGGCTTTCTCGTTGGATCGCGCTCGTCGAGTTCGGTGATGAAGTCGCCCCATGCGTCGGTCGCGGCGAAGGCTTCTTGTCTGACGATGGCAACCGATTGAAGAGCCGCCGCAATGGACTGCACCAATGCCGCGTCTGGCATGTCACGCGCGGCCTGTTGAGCCTTCTCCAGTGATTTTTTTGCACCGTCCACTTCTTCAAGAAGGATGTCATATAGGTCGCGACGCGAGGCCTGGGCCAAGCGAACGCCGTGCCCCTTAGCTAGGTCGCTGGATATCAGCTCAACCCCTGCATCTTGAAGAGCGGCCGCGATTTTGCGCAGCACTTCCTCGCCCGCACTGAATTGGCCATGACCGGGCTCCTGCCGCCTTATGGTCGCGACGGATACCCCTGCGCGCGTGGCAAGATCCTCCTGCGACCACCCTAGCAGCGCCCGGGCGGCCCTGACCTGTGCCTTTTCCATGATATTTTTCCTCTCTTCGATATCTGATCCATTGACTATCTGAAAGAGATACGCATGATGTCAAATATCACGGAATAACACGGGCTAACATAGATGAACACGGGCTCCACCGGAGTGCCCCCGGCTACCCGCATTCTGCGAAAGCCTGAGGTTCTAAACATTCTCGGCGTCTCGCACATGTGGCTTGAACGAGCATGGCGTGCCGGCAAATTTCCGAAGCCCGTGCACATCTCGCCGCGATGCGTCGGCTGGTTGTCCGGTGAAGTCGACGACTGGCTGAGGGCTCGCGCTGCTGAGCGGGACGCCTCCCCGGGCTCTGCCAGCCATCTCGAAGACATCGGCTTCGACAGTTGAACCGCTATCCCGAACGGCAAAGGAGTGGCTCTCATGTCCAAAATCGGAAGGGTCATGGCGCTTACAGAGCAACAGTGCGCGACGATGGTTAAGG
>JAYSCE010000235.1:1549-6895 GCA_041915035.1 Xanthobacter sp. | reverse complement strand
GGACAGCATGTCCGAATAGCCGCCGGCATATTCGCGGAACACGCCATCCCCTTCCGCCATCACCACGCTGGAGACGGTGCGGTCCAGGAAGTCGCGATCGTGGCTGACGAGGATGACGGTGCCGGGATAGTCCGCCACCATTTCCTGCAGAAGATCGAGGGTTTCGAGGTCGAGGTCGTTGGTCGGCTCGTCCAGCACCAGCACGTTGGACGGCAGGGCCAGCGCCCGTGCCAGCATCAGCCGGCCGCGCTCGCCGCCCGACAAGACCGAAAGCGGGGCGTTGGCCTGCTCGGGGGTGAAGAGGAAGTCCTTGAGGTAGCCCATCACGTGCTTGGGCGCGCCGCCCACCTGCACCTGATCGGATCCGCCGCCGGTGAGCGCATCACGAAGGGTGGTGCCGGGATCGAGCGCCGCGCGCTTCTGGTCGAGGCTGGCGACTTCGAGATTGGTGCCCAGCTTCACCGTGCCCGAATCGGGGGCCAGTTCGCCGGTCAGCAGCTTGATGAGGGTGGTCTTGCCCGCGCCGTTGGGGCCGATGATGCCGATGCGGTCGCCGCGCAGGATGCGGGTGGAGAAGTCCTTCACCACCGCGCGGTCGCCGAACGCTTTGGAGATGTGCTTCGCCTCGATGACCAGCTTGCCGGAGGCTTCCGCCTCGCTCACCGCCAGCTTGACGTTGCCCACAGCGCGGCGCTCATCTCGCCGGTCCTTGCGCATGGAATGCAGAAGGCCGAGCCGGCGCACGTTGCGCTTGCGACGGGCGGTGACGCCGTAACGCAGCCAGTCCAGTTCCGCGACGATCTTGCGGTCGAGCTTGTGGCGCTCCGTCTCTTCCTGCTCCAGCACCTCGTCGCGCCACGCCTCGAAGGCGCCGAACCCCTGCTCCAGCCGCCGGGTCTGGCCGCGGTCAAGCCACACGGTGGCGCGGGACAGCGTTTCGAGGAAGCGCCGGTCATGGCTGATGAGCACCATGGCGGACTTCAAGCCCCTCAACTCGCTTTCCCGCCATTCGATGGCGGGCAGATCGAGATGGTTGGTAGGCTCGTCCAGCAGCAGCACATCCGGCTCCGGCGCGATGACGCGCGCCAGAGCGGCCCGGCGGGCCTCGCCGCCGGAGAGATGAGCGGGGTCTTCCTGTCCGGTCAGGCCCAGCTCGGTGAGAAGATACTGGGCCCGATAGGCATCGTCGCCCGGCCCGAGTCCCGCCTCCACATAGGCGAGCGTCGTCGCATAGCCGGAAAAATCCGGCTCCTGCGGCAGATAGCGCACGGTGGCGCCGGGCTGGAAAAAGCGCGTGCCGGAATCCGGCTCGACGAGCCCTGCCGCCACCTTCAGCAGCGTGGACTTGCCCGAGCCGTTGCGACCGACAAGGCAGACCCGCTCGCCCGCCGACACGGAAAGCTCCGCGCCGTCGAGCAGAGGGGTGGCGCCGAAGCGCAGATGGATGTCCTGAAGGAGAACGAGCGGAGGAGCCATGGAGCCGGATTAAAGCCCTCCGCTCCGGAACGCAAAGCCCGTTCGCACGGGGCCTGCCTTCGCGGCCCGCTCGTTCCTCGCAGGACACGGCGACGCGACCGCTGCCGGGACTATTCCGGCAGCGCGCGCAGTCCCGCCATCAATGTACGGTGGAAGATCCGTTCAGCTTGGACATCTGGTCCTTGAGAACCAGCTTCTTGCGCTTCAGCTCGGCGACACGAAGAGGATCCGAGGCGGGGCTGTTCATTTCGCGGCTGAGCTCCTGCTCGATGGCCGCGTGACGCCGCTTCAGCTCCTGAAGGTGCGACTGGATGGACATTCTGAGCCACTCCCTGTCTGCAACACGACATCAGTCTGTCACGGAGCCGACGAAGAGTCGACCGCCTTGTGGGCCGTCTTTCCGCCCCTCCGGCGACCTCCCATCTTGCGGCGCGGCAAGCCCGTGCCATAGTCATTCCAGATGGGGGCGAGCGGGCGGCGGACCCGCGCGCCGGTGACAGGACCGGGCATGACGAGCGACGAGGAACGGGATCTCAAGGTCCACCTGGAACGCCTGAAGCAGGAGCATCGCGATCTCGATGCGGCGATCGAGGCGCTCACCAGCGTGTCGGGATCGGACGTGCTGCAGATCCAGCGGCTCAAGAAGCGCAAGCTGCAACTGAAGGACCGCATCGGCCAGATCGAGGACGAATTGTTCCCCGATATCATCGCCTGACCGGACGCGCCTTAGACAGGCGCGAGGCCGGATCTCCTGAGGAGGCATCCGGTGCGCGGAGGCCGGGCGTGCCCGGTCTCCGGAGGGCGGCAGAACGGCTCAGAGCTGGCCGAGCAGCGCGGCAGCGCCGGAGGCGTCGGCCTTGGAGGGCACGTCCTCCACGTTGAGGGTCTTCACAACGCCGTCCTCGACCACCATCGAATAGCGCTTGGAGCGCACGCCGAGACCGGCGGCCGAGCCGTCGAAGGTGAGGTCGAGCGCGGTCGCGAAGGAGGCGTCGGGGTCCGCCAGGAACACGATCTTGCCATCCGCGCCGGACGCCTTTTCCCACGCGCCCATGACGAAGGGATCGTTCACCGACACCACGGCGATGGCATCCACGCCCTTGGCCTTGATGGCGTCGGCCTCGTGCACGTAGCCCGGCAGGTGGTTCTTGTGGCAGGTGGGGGTGAAGGCACCCGGCACCGCGAACAGCACCACCTTCTTGCCCTTGAAGATTTCGTCGGTGGTCTTCGGCACGGGGCCGTCCTCGGTGGGAACACGGAAGGTGGCGTTGGGCAGTTTGTCGCCGACCGAAATGGGCATCGTCTTCTCCACAATTTTGGGCGTTTGCGCCCGCGCCGACAATACGGGCTTTTAATCGCGAGAAAAGCGCCCGCCGCGCGCCCGAGCGGGCGAATTCAGCGCGGCGGAAGCTGCGGCACCCGCACTGTGGTGACGATCGCCTTCGGGCTGTCCACGAGGGTCAGGGTCAGCGGCGTCCCGGAGGGATCGGTGCCGGCGGGCACGCCCTCCAGCGGCAGCTCGAAACGGGCGGCACCATCGGGCAGCATGGTCTTCTGAGGCAGCGGCAGAGCCCAGCGGTCCGGGCCCTCCGCGAAGAGATCGGCCTTGGGATTCTGGGCCTTCACCTCGATGACGAGGCGGGGCGGCTGGGCGCTCGTGTCCAGTTCGATCTTCTGCACGGAGGTCGGCTCGGCAACACCCAGCGGGCGTTCCACGGGCAGGGCCGCGCGGGCCGCCGAGATGCGGGACGCCTCTGCGCCCGCGTCTGCGCCAAGCGGTACGGCCAGATCCGCGCGGGCGGGCATGCACAGCGCTTCGCACACCGCGAAATCGAATGCGAGGACGAGCCGCGCCGGCTTGTCCTTGTCCTTCAGCTCCACCTTCAGGGGGAACAGGACCGCCCCCTTGTAGCCGATGGAAAAGCCCCCGCCCCCATCGGCGAAGCGCTTGGGCGCCGGCCATTCCATTTCCACGCGCGCCACGTTCTCCGAGCCGCTCCAGTCCAGCGTCGGCGGCACGCCGCTGTCGCCGGGATAGCGCCAGTAGGTCTTCCAGCCGGGCGCCAGCTTCAGCTCGATGCCCGCGTCCGCCGTCGTGCCCGAGACGGCACCGGCCATCAGGATCACATCGGCGCCCGGCACCTTCACCGGCGGCGCGCTCGCCGCCTGTGAGGTCAATGGGCAAAACGTGGCCACAAACGCGACGGCGAGGAGCATGCGGCCAAATGCGCGGGCAGGCCGAACCGCCGGCCATGCGCTGCGGGAGCGCGGAGGGGTCGATATCATGGCCTAGCGGGTACCCGCTCGCGGCGCCGACGCAAAGCCCCGTGCATCACCCACGGCGCGCACAAGCGTGTGAGCCGCCGTCAGCCCCACAGCCTTGCCTGCCTCCCACCGGACCTCCTGCGATGCAATCCGCATTTCCAAGACGGCCGAACGGCGGTACCCTTTCTCCATGACTGCGAGCCAGAACCACACGATCGAAGGCGGAGGGTCGGGTTTCCTCGATGGGCAGATGCTCATCGCCATGCCGACCATGCGCGACGAGCAGTTCGCCCGCACCCTCGTCTATATGTGCGCCCACTCTCCGGAAGGAGCCATGGGCATCGTGGTGAACCAGCCGGCGAGCCACATCGACTTCACCGACCTCCTCGTCCAGCTCGACGTTGTTCCCGCCTCCGAGCGCATCCTGCTGCCGAAGAGCGCGGGCAGCGTGAAAGTGCTGCGCGGTGGGCCGGTGGAGACCGGGCGTGGCTTCGTGCTGCATTCCGCGGATTATTTCGTCGAGAACTCCACGCTGACCATCGACGAAGGCATCTGCCTCACCGCGACGCTGGACATCCTGAAGGCTATCGCCGGCGGGCGCGGACCGCGCAGCGCGGTGCTGGCGCTGGGCTATGCCGGCTGGGCGCCGGGCCAGCTCGAGACGGAAATTCAGGCGAACGGCTGGCTGAACTGCCCGGCCGATCCGGACCTGATTTTCGGCTCGGGGGTGGAGACGAAATACGACAGCGCCCTGCGCAAGCTCGGCATCGTCCCCGGCATGTTGTCCAGCGATGCGGGCCACGCCTGAGCGGTCTTTCGCTCAGGCGCCGCGCGGGCTTTAAGCGTGGCTTCGCTCAGGCGCCGCGCGGGCTAGAGAATGGGCGGGGATCAGGGAGCGGCTCAGTAGCTGTCGCCCCAGCGGCGCGGGCGGTAGAAGGTGTGGACGCCGATCTTGTCCAGCTTGCGCATCTCCCGCACCCAGCTCGGATGCACCCAATAGGCGTGATAATGGGTGGCGCGACCGATGGAGGCGAGCCACAGCTTACCGTTCAGCATGTCGGCGGCGATTTCCTTGGCCTGCACCCACATGTCGGGCTCGCGCACCACGTCCGGCACATCGTCGCAGGCAAAGGTGAACTGGCAGGCGAGGTGCTTGTGGGCGTTCTGGTAGACCGCGCCGCACACGTCAGCCGGATAATAGCCGGAGAAGACCCGGTTCACGATGACCTGCGCCACCGCGATCTGGCCGCGCTTGGGCTCGCCCCGGCTCTCGAAATAGATGGCCTCGGCCAGGCACTTCTGGGCACGCGCCAGCTTTTCGCCGCCGAGCTCCAGACGTTGGGCGGGCGAGGGCCAGATGCCGTCGCTGGGGGGCGTTTCCAGCGCCATGGTGCTGTCCGGCGAGACCAGCGTCGCCTCGCCTTCGGCGTGGGGCGCGGGATGCGGCACATAGCCGTGCTCCGCCAGCGCGGCGTACTGGAAGGCGAGGGCCGCGAAGAAGAGGTGGCGTCCATGCCGGGCGTGAAGCGCCAGAGCCTGGACAAGCTGATGGATACCGCCGCCGAGGCGGTGGAGCTGGGTATTCCGATGCTGTCTATCTTTCCG
>JAYSCE010000235.1:0-1539 GCA_041915035.1 Xanthobacter sp. | reverse complement strand
GATGGGGAGGGCCGGAAACAGCACGGGATCGCGGCTGAACACCGCCACCGGGTCCTGATGCGGCACCGGGCCGACCAGGGCCGTGCCGCCGCCGAATTCGCTCAGCGCCTCGTCCGACCCGTCATCGCGCGACAATGCCTCGGCGGCACGGCGCGCCCGGTCCAGATCGGGGGCAATATCTTCCGCCGCAGCCACGCGGGCGGCGTCCTGAATCAGCGGCAGCTCGAGGAGAATGTCGAGCGCCAGCTCCAGGTAGGCGCCGGAGATATCGGGGTGGCGCGGCGCCCCGACCGACTCGTGGTCCGAGAGCACGAGTGGCGGAGGGAAGGCAAAGGCGTCATCGTCCGCCGCGCCGGACTCGGCCGGATCGGACACGGACGGCGTGGCGGAGGCGAGCGCGGGAGACACCAGGTCGGACGGCTCAAGGCCGGTGCCGATCTCGTCCCGCGCCACCTCCATCACCGGTTGGCCCGCCACCGCGGCGACGGCCGCGGCTCGGGCGCTATCTTCCGAGACGGGCGCGAGGGAGGCGGTGACGATGGTGCCGGGTGCGACAACACGGCGCGCCGGTTTCGCCGCCTCGGTCATCGCGTCCTTTGGAACCTCCGGCAGGCCGGTACCGACCGGCTGCGGCAGATCGAGCGTGGCGAGCTTCAGCGCCCGCGCGGAGCCCGGCCAGAGGCCGAGCCCTGAACCGGCCGTCAGGCCTCTCGGCGCCCGGCCCGAAACGTCGTCAGCCCCCGCCCCGCAAGGCGTTGCGACGATGAAGGCGGTGGCGACGAGAAGCGGCGACAAAGCCCGACCGGCCCTCGGCCATCGATCCCGACAAATTCCCATACGCCAGCCCTTGCCGAGACTTCATGTCCCCAATAGGGCGCCGGACCGTTGCCGGCCGGCGACACGCAAGAGCATTGTCCGATCAGTCTTGCCCGGAGGTTAATTTCAACGCCAGCTCCGCTTCGCGGCCAAACGGCCCCTGCCCCCGCAGCTGGAATTTGCGCGCCCGCGCAAGGCCATGGGTGCCGAAGCGCACGCGCACCGCCTCCTCCACCCACTTGTCTTCCTGCGCCGCGCGCTGCGCCGCGCGGCGGCCTTCGGCGTCAAGAAAGTCACCATGGGCCGCGACGGCCGCCTCGAAGGCCTCAAGCCCCTCCCCGGTGGCCGCCGACAGGCGGATCACCGGAACGGTCCAGCCGACGAAGGCGGAGCCCGCCAGCGACAGCGCTCCCGCCACCTCGGAAGCAGCGCGGCGGGCAACCTCGGTCATGTCCGCCTTGGTGACGACGATGATGTCCGGCAGTTCCATCACGCCCGCCTTCATGAACTGAAGGCTGTCGCCCGAGGCCGGCTGGATGCACAGCACCACCGTGTCGGCGACGAGGGAAATGTCCGCCTCCGATTGGCCGACACCCACGGTCTCGACGATCACCAGATCATAGACGGCGCGCAGCAGCACCACGGCGGCGATCGAATCATCCGAAAGGCCGCCGAGGCGGTCGCGGGCCGCCATGGAGCGCCCGAACACGCCACGGTCGTCAG
>JAYSCE010000234.1:221-6902 GCA_041915035.1 Xanthobacter sp. | reverse complement strand
CCCGGCCCCGACATCAAGCTGCCGCCCCGCGACGCGCTGGTGTTCGGCAGCCGCGTGGTGGTGCGCTCCATCTCCGGCGGCTTCGCCCTGACGGCCGACGGCTGCCTGCCAGCCGTCCATGTGGTACCCGTCGACGAGCGCGAGAGCGATTTCGTCACGGTGGCCGCCCGCTTCCTCGGCGTGCCCTATCTGTGGGGTGGCCGCTCCAGCCTCGGCATCGATTGCTCGGGCCTGGTGCAGACCGCGCTCGCCGCCACCGGTGTCCGGGCGCCGCGCGACAGCGACATGCAGGAAAAGGCCATCGGCACGGCCATGCGGCTCGATGCGCCCATCAGACGCGGCGACCTCCTGTTCTGGCCGGGGCACGTGGGCATCGCAGAGGACGCGGAAACGCTCCTCCATGCCAACGCCTTCCACATGGCGGTGGCCCGGGAGTCCCTGGCCGGCGCGCTGGAGCGGATCAAGGCCGCGGGCCTCGACCTCAGAACCATCCGCCGGCCGGGCTGACGGCTGCCGCATCGGCCATCCGCGCATCAGCCGTGGGCGATCACCCGGTCGCGACCGGCGCGCTTCGCCTCATAGAGCGCCGCATCTGCGGCGGCGATCAGAGCGTCTGGGCTCCCCTCCGCCGTCGGCACCACCGAGGCGACGCCGAAGCTGGCCGTTACCCGCCGACGCGGGGCGGCGGGATGCTCGATGGCGAGTTCGGCGAGGAGACGCCGCACGTCCTCCGCGAAGGCGACGCCGGCACCAACGTCGGCACCCGACATGAGCACCACGAACTCCTCGCCGCCATAGCGCGCCACGAGATGTGAGGTGCCGGCCGCCGCCGCCGACAGCATCCGCGATACCGCCCGCAGCGCCTCATCCCCCTGGAGGTGGCCGCGGGTGTCGTTGAACGCCTTGAAATGGTCCACGTCCAGCATCACCAGCGTGAGCGGCATCCCCTCGCCGCGCGCCCGCACCCAATCCTGCGAGAACTGCACGTCGAAGGTGCGGCGGTTGGCGAGGCCGGTGAGCCCGTCGGTCCGCGCAAGCGAGGCGAGGCGCCCGTTCATGGTCCGCAGTTCGTTGTTGCGCTGGGACAGGCGTCGCGCCATTTCGTTGAAGGCGTTGACCAAGGGGGCAAATTCCGCGACGCCCATGTCCTTCACATGGTCCGCCTCGCCGCGCCCGACCGCCGCGACAGCCCGCGTCAGGCGGGCGATGGGCGCGATCACGATGCGCTCCTCGGCAACCCAGGCGAGGAGCAGGAAACAGGCTAGCGCGACGAAATACGCCAGCGCCGTCGAGCGGACCTTGCTGTCGATGGGCCCTACCGCCTTCGACGTCTCGATGCCCACGGCGATGGTGATGGGCAGGGGACCGAAGCTTTCGAACGCGAAGATGCGCTCCTTGCCGTCGTAGCCGGGCACCCTCACGATGCCGGCCGCCTCCCCTCTGACTGCGCGCGTCAGGGGGTGATCGGGAAAGCTGTGCTCGACGATGTCCGGCATCGTGGGGTAGCGCACCAGCACGGTGCCGTTGATGCCGATAAGGTCGACCACCACGCCCAATTCCACGGCACTTCCGGCCGCGATCCGCGATAGCCATTGCAGGTCGAGCACCACGCCTGTGACAGCGCGCACCGCGTCGCCGGGGCCGCGCTCCGCCCGCATCAGGAAAACCGAATTGCGCCCGCTCACCCGCGAGACGAACATCCCGGTCATCATTGACCCGTCGGAGGCGACGGCCTCGTTGAAATAGTCCCGCTCGGCAATGTTCACGCCGAGCGCAAGGGGGGCGTGGGCGCAACGGACGATCCCCGTCGCATCGGCGATGAAGACGCCCTGAATGCCGGCAACTTCGTCCGCGAGCCTCGAAAGGTAACGGTTGCAGGCGGTCGGGTCTTCCATCAGCCGGTCGGCCGTGCGGGAAACGACTTCCAGCGTGGTCAGCGCCCGCGCGATGCCTTCAAGCTGAGCCAGCTTGGCGCTGCGGGCGAAGCCGCGCACGTCCTCCTCGAGGGCGGCGACCTGATCCTGGCGCTCGGCCATCAGGGCAAGCATCCGCTCGACCGACAAGGGCACGGCAACAAGGCAGACCAGGAACAGCACCCGCAGACGCAGGCTCGAACGCCGCCCGGGCGCGGCGCCGCCGTCTCCCCCGATACGCTCGACCATGCCGGCCCGCCCCCCTGCCGCTCGGGAACTTGAGCCGAGCCGCTCATCTTTCTACCCGCTTCTTGATTGGAAGGGGAGATCGGTTCATGTGCTCGTCTGCGGGCACGAGGGCCGGCGCAACGGCGGGAGCAGGACCATGAACGACGGCGGAAGGGCGCCGGAAAGCGCAGCCCGGCTTGCGGCGGTGCGCCGCGAAATCGCCGAGAGCTGCGCGGAATGCGGCCGTCCGACCGATCAGGTGACACTGGTCGCGGTGTCCAAGACCTTCCCGGCGGAAGACATCCGGCCGGTGCTCGATGCCGGCCAGAGGGTGTTCGGCGAGAACCGGGTTCAGGAGGCGCGGGACAAATGGCCAAGCCTGAGGCAGGACTACCCGGATGCGGAACTCCACCTCATCGGCCCGCTCCAGTCCAACAAGGCGCGGGAAGCCGTCGCCCTGTTCGACGTGATCCATACCGTCGACCGCCCGAAGATCGCCGCCGCATTGGCCGAGGAGATGTCGCGCCAGGAGCGCTGGCCGCGGCTGTTCGTGCAGATCAACACCGGTGCCGAACCGCAGAAGGCGGGCGTGCTGCCGGAAGATGCCGATGCCTTCATCGCCCAATGCCGGGATATCCACAGGCTTGAGATCGCCGGACTGATGTGCATTCCGCCCGCCGAGGACGTGCCCGACCCGCACTTCGCCCTCCTCGCGGAAATCGCTGCCCGCAACGGCATTTCTGGCCTTTCCATGGGCATGAGCGCCGACTTTTCCGCCGCCATCCGCCAGGGCGCCACCCACGTGCGGATCGGCAGCGCCATCTTCGGCCACCGTCCCACGCCGGAGAAGGCTTGAAGTCCCCCGCATTCGCCGCTATAGAGCCCTCCTCCTCGCGAGATGCTCCCATCGTCTAGCGGTCTAGGACGTCGCCCTCTCACGGCGAAAACAGGGGTTCGAGTCCCCTTGGGAGCGCCAAAGCTCAATAAAATCAGCAGCTTATGACCGGGTTAGCCAGCCCGGTTAGCCAGTGGGTTAGCCACCCCTTTTCTTGCCCCCCGACACCAGCTTGACCACGGCGCGCATGCCGTCGCGCGCGAGATGCTCCTGCTCGGCTTCGCGCGAGTAGAGTTCGGCGTGCTGAATGTCGGTGTGGCCGAGGGTATCCATGATCTGGCGCGTGGTGGCGCCGCCTTCAGCCAGCATCTTGCCAAGAGTCTTGCGCAGGCCGTGCAGCGTGTAGCCGGGCGGCAGGCCGGCGGACTTGGTCCAGTCGGCCATCCGGCCCGTGAGGGACTTGGCCGAGAACGGCTGGCCGAAGGCCGTCTTGAGGATGGTCGGGCCGGACAGGTCCGTGGCGTCCAGCACCTCGCGGAGCATGGGCGTGATATCGAGCACCAGAGGGCGGCCCGTCTTGCCCTGCACCAGATGAATGCTGTCTCCCTTGATGGCGTCGGGCGTGAGCGACACGATATCCCCGCGCCGATTGCCCAGCCACAGGGCCAGCGCATAGGCGAGGCGGGGCGTGGTACCGATGGGCCAGCGCGTCTCGAACTTCTGGCGGGCGGCGTCTGGCCACGCCTTCCACCCCACATAGTCCGGCCGGTGCTTGAGCTTGTAGGACGGATCGGTGTCGATCCACTCTTCATCGAGCGCCACGAGGATCATGCGGCGGATGACCACCAGGAGGTGGCGCGCCGCGTGGGGGCGGTCGGCCATTTCGGCGATGATGCCCTTGAGGTGGCGCCGCCGAAGATCCGAGACCAGCACGTTGCCCCACAGCAGATCGGCCTCCTTCGAGACCTTGCTGGCGAGGAAGAGTTCGGCAATGCGGGATTGCCGCTCCTTCGTCTCTGTCTCAAGCCGCGACCATTCGGGGAGGCTCTTCGGCACCATTTTCCACGCCGCCCGCAGGGAGCGGGGCACGGCTGCCGAGGGCAGTCTGGTGACGGCGGCTTTCGGCTTGGCCGGCGGCTGACGGCCCTCGACGGCCGCGAGATAGGCGGCCTCGAAAGCGGCGTCTCCCGGCTCGCCGGGCAGCTGGATCGTCTTGCCGGCGCGGCGGAAGCGCCAGCGGGTGCGGCCGTGGCGATCCTTGTACGGGCCGGCGTTCGGGTGGCGCTCGCTCATGCCGCAACGCTACCGCGCAGCGCGACGGCCCTGCAAGGCTTCGTCGATGGCGTTGGGGCGGTGGTTGTCCAGCTCGGTGAAGTGCATGTCGAGCTGCACCCGGTCCCATATGACGCGGCCGTCCACGCGCTTGCCGCGCGGCATCCGGCCGTCGCGCACCATCTCGTCGAATTTGGTGGTGCCGACACCGATGTAATAGGCCGCCTCCTCGCGGTTGAGGCCGCGCGGCACCCACGCGATGGCTTCATGCCGGGCCATCGTTAGCCCTCCCCCGGCTGCGGGGAGGGCTCGCGGGCACCGGCGTTGATCCGATTGACCTGCTCAGACACCAACGCAGCGCGCGCGGCGGCAAGCTCTTCCTGTGCCCGGCATAGATCCTCGATGCGGGTGAGCAGGAGCATGCGCGCCGCGCTGGTCTCGCCGGCGGCCTCGTATTCGGTGACGATGCCGAGGGCACGATCGAATGGGGTCATGGCGCACCTCACCCGAACGGGATTTCATCGTCAGGGCCAGCCGGCGTGGCGCCGTAGCTGCCTTCATCGGGGGCGGGCGCGCGCTCGGTCGAATCAAGCAGGGTCAGATCGCCACGGAAGGGTTTGAGCACCACCTCCGTCACGTAGCGCTCTATGCCCGCCCTGTCGGTCCATTTGCGGGTGGCGTTCTTGCCCTCGACGTAGACCTTCGAGCCCTTCGAGAGAAACTTCTCGGCCACCTCCACGAGGCGCTCGTTATAGATCACCACCTGGTGCCACTCGGTTTCTTCCCGGCGCTCGCCGGTGGCCTTGTCGCGCCAGCTCTCGGAGGTGGCGACGGAGAAACTGGCGATGCGCGCGCCGGCCTGTGTCTTGGCGATCCTCGGGTCTTTGCCGAGGTAGCCAACGATGATGACTTTGTTGACGCCTGCCATGGGTCAGGCCCTCTCCTTGGCTTCGCGGGCAGGCGGCCACGCGATCTTGCGGATCTGCCCGGTGTGGGAGCCGAACGACTTCCAGAGCGGCGGCTGGGGCAGATCGGGATGCGGCGCGACGGCGGACGTGATGGCGCGGAACACCACGGCCACGTCATCGATCTTCAGGCCGAGGCGCGGGTGCAGCACCAGCGCCCGCTTCAAGCCTTCCATGAGCTGGCGCAGCAGCGCGGGCGAGGCGCCCTGCGTCAGGTCGGTGAGGATATCGAGGGCATCCTCCCCGAAGTCGAAGGGCTCGGCATAGCGCTTCAGGATGGCGAAGCGCTCTTCGCCGTCCGGCAGGTCCACCGAGATCTGCATGCCGAACCGTCGCCACAGGGCAGGGTCGAGCTGATCCTTGCGGTTGGTCGCTGCGATGGCCATGCCGCGAAAGGCTTCCACCCGCGTGAGCAGAGTGGTGAGCGCCGCATTCATCTCACGGGCACAGGCCTGCTGATCGGAGGAGCGGGTGGAACCGATGCTGTCGATCTCATCGAGCAGCACGACGCAACCGTGTTCGGCCTCGGCGAGCCCGTCGAACAGCTCGCCGATGTTGCGGCTGGTCTCGCCGAGGTGCGAGCCCACCAGCCGCTCCGCCTGCACCGCCACCAGCGGCAAGCCAAGTCGGGCGGAGAGGTGGTGCGCCAGCGTCGTCTTTCCGGTGCCGGGCGGGCCGTAGAGCAGCGCCGTGGCGCGGGGCTTCAGCTTGACCGCCTCCAGATCGGCGCGGGCGCGCAGCTCGGTCAGCCATTCATAGATGGCGAGCCGCACCCCGGCGGCGAGGATGGGCTCCTCGGCCTCGTGGGGCAGGAGAATGGTGCCGAACTTTTGGACCCGATCGAGGCCCTTGGTGAGGTCCGGCTTGCGGGCGCGGGCGGGCTCGCTCACGGCTGGCCCTCCCCGTTGCCCTTGCGGGGCTTAGCCGGCGCCTTGCGGGGTGCCTTGGCGCCGCGCTTGGTGGCGCCCTTGGGCGCGCGCTTCGCGGCTTCCTTGGTCGCGGCGGTTTCCGCCTGCTTGCGCCTGGTGCGCTTCACCAGATCGTCCAGCCGCTCCGCGGCGTCGCCGTCCGACTGGGGCGCGGGCGGCGCGTAAGGGTTCTTCCACGGGGCATCGGACGCCGGCTCCTCGAAGGTCGAGGGATGCTCGTCCGGGTCCGCCGGATCACGCGCGTCTTGCGGATCGTCGAAGGGCAGGCCCTCCTGATCGGGGTCCACGCTGTCGGCGGCACCCGGCGCCTCGGCCGCAGCGCCGCCGTCATCATCCCGCTTCTCGCCCTTGCCGCCCTTCTTGGACTTGCGGCGCCACGCCTCGGGAATGTCCATGCCGTCCGAGCCGGAGGCGGCGCAGAAGCCTTCGTCCCACGCGGCACGGCGCGGGTCGCCGGCCGTGTAGGGATTCTCGATGATGCGGACGCCGGCGCGGAACGCCTCGCCGCCCTCTTCGCGCGCCTCCTCGACGGTGCGCAT
>JAYSCE010000234.1:0-211 GCA_041915035.1 Xanthobacter sp. | reverse complement strand
CGGCGCGGGCCGGGGGCTCGGGCTCCGGCTCGGCGTTGGGCTCCTCCTTCATGAGGCGCTCGCGGGCGGCGTCGCCCAGTGGCGTGCCGTCGAGCAGGCCGGCGCTGGCGCGGTAGAGATCGAGGAGCACGCGCTCGGCCCGCCGCTCGGCCGGGGTCATGCGCCGCTCGGTGATGATCTTCGTGATGGTCTTCACGTCGAAGCCGGCGGA